>CAISZN010000311.1 GCA_903889985.1 uncultured Hyphomicrobiales bacterium
CCTGGATACCAGTTGTCTCTCGCCCAGCCAGCGCTGAATTCGTTTCCACTGCGGGCGGCCATTGAACAATATGACCCAGAAGCCTTGTGCCGGCCTCGACAATGGCACGGTCCTCTGCTGTTTCGACAAGTGGCGCAACGCTATCCAGGGCTTCCCGCGCGGCTTCGGGCCGATCGGAAAAAACCTGAACAAAGGCGGTATAGAGTTTCAGCCGGTTCTGAAGAGCAGCGTCCATATTGGAGAGGGCACGGGCACGTTCGTTTGCGGATCGCGCAATGGGGACCCGCCCATAAAGGAGTCCCTCCCGAGACAGAAGAAGCAAAAGGCTGGCATTATAATTGCCGCCAGTTTCTTCGAAGAGCGGATTGAGCTTGTCGATGACTGACGGATCCGCGCTACGGGCAAGATGCCTGATCGCAAGATCCAGTCGCTCACGAAACTGGTCGCTGTAGGCAGACTTGCCGAAACGGCGGAGATATTGAGCACCTATATTTGAAAATGCGCTGACATCTTCGGCGTCGAAATGCATGAAAACCTGACGCCGCAGTGCAGACTCCTCGATCAGGGTTCCGGGCAAAAGAAGCCGGGCGATTGAAAAAAAGCGGATTGCTTTCGCCCCATCTTGCCGCATCATCAAGGAGCCCATTGCCAGCGCAAGGTTCCCCCCCAGAACAGCACCCAGCTTTTCCGGATCGATATTCTGGAGACGAAGGCGTGCCTCATCTTCGCGCCCTGCGACATAAGCCATCGCACCAACGATCAGGTCACGTTCAAAATCTGGAATAGCCTTGAAGTCAATGACCTTGCGGATCACCACGGGCGACCCGCCGTTGAGAACAAAAAGAGCAGCAGCCTGCAGATTGCGTTGACTGGTCCAGGCCGAAGGTTCCGCCTTCAGAAATTCGGATGCCATTTGATCAAGCATTTTGCGCTGGCCGGCGCGTGCCTCAACGCTGCCTTTTGCTACATCGTCCTGCAGAACTTCAAGGGCACGCACAAGTTGATAGGGCTCAGGCGTAGCGGCCTGCGAAACCGTTGCGTGGATAGACGCGATCAGGAGCGCTGCAACGATCGCACGTTTCATGGTTTGGATTCCGGCCGAACTAGAATTTCAATTCGACGATTTTCCGCTGCTGCTGGATTTTTCGAATTCTTGGGATGACGGTCGGCATAGCCCTCGACGCGCTCGATCCGCTTTTCATCAAGACCACCACGAACGAGCATGTAGAACGCCATCTGAGCCCGGGCAGAGGAGAGCCGCCAATTATCTGAGGCTCCGGCTTTGAAAGGCCGATTGTCTGTGTGCCCGCGAACGACGATGCTCCCCTTCATCTCCTTCAGGCGCTTGCCGATATCCGCCAGAAGCTTCACCGTTGAGCCCTGCGGCACAGAAGAGGCAGATGAAAACATGGCGAAGGCAGCGGAATCTGTCAGGCTGATGAGAATGCCTTCAGGATCTGCGGTGATTTCGACTTGCGGCATTTCCTTCCCGAGAGCCTCTTGCCGTATATCGGTATTGATGGCCTGACGCAGTCTCGCAGCCTGCTGCTGCATGGCTGTGCTGATATTCGGGTTCATAGGAACCGGCGGCACCACCTCGCTTGCTGCGCTATCCTCAGGAGGGTGCGGGGCCCGCGACTGAGGCAAACTTCCACGCAAACCTTCAGGTTTTACATCCCGCTTGGGAAGGGCAGTCGGCGAAATCGGCTCGAACGGATCCTTGAAGGTGAGCCTTGTTTCTGGCGCTGATTGAGCCTGAATTTGCAAGCCGTCAGCGACTTCACGTATCTGAGGGCCTTCCATTTGTCCGGCTATCTCATCGAGCACAGACATCGGATCTTCGATGGCTGCGGACTCTGATATCGCGATCGGAGACGATGACTTCGGTCGGGCAACGCCGGACTGACGTGCTATTTCTCCGGCACTTGCCTTGTCCTGCGCCAGGGACTCACTTGGAGAAGGCTTGTTGTGTTCGTTGGCCTTTGCCGGCGCTGGCTCCGCCTTGGGCGCGGCCGGCTCTGCCTTTGCTGGCTGTTCCGGTGGCTTTTCTGATTTCTTGGGAGTCAGATCGGCTGTCGCGTCGAAGTCAGCCTCCTTGGGATCCTGAAGACCCTTTCTGGCCGGACTTGTCTCTGCGAGCTTCACTGGATTGAAATATTTTGCCACAGAAGATCGGGTTTCCTTGCTCGTCGAATTGACAATCCACAAGACAAGAAAGAAGGCCATCATGGCGGTCATGAAGTCGGCGAAGGCGATCTTCCAGACGCCCCCGTGATGACCTTCCTCGCCGCCATTTCCGCGACGTCGAACAATAACGATTTCTGAGGGTTCCGTATCGCTCACGCCTCGGTCTCCCCGACAACCTGGGACAACCAGTGTCCCAGATGTGATTCAATCACGGTATCCTGTGCAATGATCCGCACATCGGTTGCTTCGGTCTCGACGAGGTCGAGCGATCGAACCCGCCCTGCAAGATTCTTGCGAATGGATTCAAGCAGATCACCCGGGCCTTCGATCCGCATGATCATGGCCTGATCCTGTCTCGTCAGCGTCTCGATTGTCTGCAGCAGCTCAGCCAGCACCTTGTCCCGGAGCGCCGGCTGCACGAGTTCATTGAGAACGGCCGCAGTCTTTCCAGCGATCAGGTCCTGGAGCTGGGTCAATGCGGAGTCGAGGCGATCGGCAATACGAGCGCCCTCGGCCTCGACCCATTGTTCGCGGGCTGCAGACAGCCGGGCTTCAACCTGTTCTTCGACGGATGCCTGGGCAATGGCGAGAGCTTCTTCGTATTTTGCAGCAGCCTCGGCTCGACCCTGTTCCAGACCACGATCTTCCGCTTGTTGGACAAGCTCTTCGTGATCTTCACCAGAGTCCCCTTCAGGAAGGGACACATCCCCAAACTCGAACACCGGAGGTGAAACTGAAGGCGGCGGTCCCGGCTGACGAAAGTCAACAAGTACGCTCGAAATCGGACGGATCATGCGGCGACCCCTTCACGGATCCACTGCTTCATGATCGCTACCGCCTGCTCCTCATCGGCATCGACAATATGCTCGAGTCTCTGCTGGATCCTGGCCTTGCTACCCGCCCCGAAATCAGCCAGGGCCGGAGACCCATCACCATCCAACGACATTTCCGTCATGATAGGCTGGGGAACAAAATCATCCGGAGAGAAATTGGGTGACGTGAAGGGAGGTGGAACAAAAGAGGGCATGCCCATATCTGGCCCGGGCAGGAAGCCAGAAGATGCCATTTCTGCAGACTCCTGTGCGGGAAGGAGGCTGCGAACAACAGGTCGAACACCAAGCGTCAGGACAAGAGCCACAGCTCCCAGAGCTGCGAGGGCGCTCACCATCGACCCCGCCTGCCGCAACAGGATTTCGGACCAGCCTGGGCCTGACACAGGCTCAAGATCCTTTGCGGATTCCGAAAAATCGAGGGCGGAAACCTTGAGCGTATCACCACGGTCCTTCTTGATGCCGGCCGCCGATGTCACCAGGGCTTCGATCTCGGCAATCTGGGCTGTCACCTGATCTGCCTTTGCCTCGGAACCAAGTGCGGCAACGAGAGCTGGGCGATTCACAAGAACAGCAACCGAGAGGTTTTCAAGTTCATAACCTGCGGTGACGGTTGAGACAGTCTTTGACGACATCTCATAGTTCGTCAGCTCTTCCCGCTTCTGGTTTTCCTCATTGGAGGTCTTGCCGTCGCCATTCCGCGATGTGCCCTGTGGCACGTTGCGGTCGACCGACGCTGAGCTTGGCTGGGACGAATTCGAAGAAACCTGGGTCTCGCGGGTGACCCGCACAGACCGCTCGACCTTTGAGTCGGGATTGACGATGGTTTCGTTGATCTGCTTCTTGTCACCATTGACCCGGGCCAGCACGCTCACCTGGAAGTTCTTGGCGCTCAGATAGGGGGTCAAGGTGCGACGGATCTTTTCCTCCACCTCCTGCGAGATCGTTTTCTCCAGCGTTCGCATTTTGCCGGGAGCAGATTCCGATGGGTCGTCCCCGCCCGCAAGCAAGGTGCCATCGCTATTGACGACAGTGACCTGATCGACCGTCATGCCTGGAATAGCGGCAGCCACCAGCCGACGAATGGCACTTGCAGAAGTGCTCGCGTTCAGATCCTCGGCTCGAATAATGACAGAGGCAGATGGCAGCTGTTTGGCCCGACGGAAACTGCCCTCGTCCGGCAGGACAAGATGAACACGGGCAGCACGCACGCCCTTCAGCAGCTGGATGGTACGCGCCAGCTCGCCTTCGAGTGCCCGCACACGGGTCACTTCCTGCATGAAGGTCGTCAGCCCGAGCGCTCCGATCTTGTCGAAGAGCTCGTAGCCAGAACTTGAACCGTTAGGGAGCCCCTTCTCGGCAAGCATCATACGGGCCTGGGCGGTCATGCCATATTGGACCATGACCGTCGTGCCTTCGCTGTTCACATCGAAGGAAATGCCACCCTCCTTCAGCGCGAGGCTGATGCGGGCGACATCCTGACGATCCAGCCCGGCATAAAGGGTTTCATAGGAGGGCCGGCTCAGAAAATAGCCCGACAGGGCCGTCACGGCCATGACGGTGACGATGATGGCCCCCAAAGCCGCAAGCCGACGGGGTCCAAGCTGAAGGAGCTTCTCCCAGGCGGTAGCAAGTTGCGACAAAATTGCGTCCACGTCTGCCCCATAAAACCGACACGCTGCCGATTTGACCATCCCCCAGGGAGCTTGCGTGAGGATTGAAAAGGGCTGCATCGGTTCCCCGATGCAGCCCTCATTTCATGATCTAGGGATGATCGGATCAGCCGAACAGCTTCAGGATCATCTGGCTGTTCTGGTTGGCGATCGACAGCGACTGGACACCGAGCTGCTGCTGGACCTGAAGGGCCTGCAGCTTGGTCGATTCCTGGTTCATATCCGCATCCACGAGCGAACCGACACCCTTGGTGATCGAGTCCATCAGCGAGGAAACGAAGGTCGACTGCGAGGTGATGCGGTTCTTGGCTGCACCGAGATTGGAAGCAGCAGTCGTCACGTCACTGAGCGCAGCATCGGCGATCTTGACATAATTGTTGATCGTCGCGATGTCAGCCGAGGAGTCCGTGAGAGCCGAGATATCCATCGTCGCAAGCGACGCTGTGGTAGACCCCGAGGTCCGCGACTTATCAATGATACCAGTTGTACCATTCGCATCATACATCTTGACCGTAGATGTATCGACGTCAATCGTCCCAACCGAAACAGCGCCCGTCGAATCTCGTGAGAACGACGAAACGATGCTCTTGGTGGCATTATAGCCGGCAGTCGACGAGTCGACCGACAGCCAGTTCTGCCCGGAGAACGAAGCAGAGTCGGAAATGCTCTTCAGCTGTGACTGGAGGGAGGAAATTTCCGACTGCACCTTGGTGCGATCGACACCCGGCTGGGTCGCTGCAACGAGCTTTGACTTGATCTGGTTGATCACGTCCACGCTGCTGTTGAGAGCGGATGACTGCACGTCGATGGTGGCCGAACCCAGCGCCAGTGCGTCCTTGACAGACGAAAGGGCGGCGTTGTCCGACTTCATGGTCGTTGCAATCGACCAATACGCAGCATTGTCAGAAGCATTGGCAACACGCAGACCAGAAGAAATCCGGCCCTGAGTAGTCGTCAGTGCGCTAGCTGTAGCATTGAGGGTCTGAAGCGCAGTAAGAGCAGAGTTGTTCGTAAGAAGACTAGACATTGAGGATGTCCCTATCAGTACTTGAGTGGGGACATTCCGGGGTTACACCGGTATGACAACTCGGCATCATGCCCTTGAGGACGTAAACTCATCGCCACTCAACCTGTCATCCGCAGTAACGCTAGTGACCTGCGGCTTAACGAGTGGTTAAAATTGGAATCCCACTAAGAAGTAGGTAAATGAAGCTTCAATTGAACTGATTCAATTGTAAGATCTAACAAGGCTACCAACTAGTAAATTCCATCCATCGATCAGGACAAAGAATAGAATTTTCACGGGCAGAGAAATGACAGACGGTGGCAACATCATCATGCCCATGGACATGGTGAGGGTAGCCACGATCAGATCGATCACAAGAAACGGCAACGCAATCAGAAAGCCTATTTCAAAGCCCCTGCGCAGCTCGGAAATCATGAATGCAGGGATGACCAGCCGCATATCCGGAATTGGATCATCTGCCTTCCCGAACCGGTCTCCCGCAAGATCCCTGAACAGCTTCAGATCCTTCTCGCGCACCTGGGTCAGCATGAACTCCCGAAAGGGAACCACGATCCGATTGAGGGCCTCCTCCTCCGTGATGGAGTTTTCCATCAAGGGGCGGACGCTCGTTTGCCAGGCCCGATCAAAGGTTGGCGACATGACGAAGAAGGTCATGAACAAGGCAAGGCTCACCATGACCAGATTGGCCGGCGTGCTTTGCAAACCAAGCCCTGAACGCAGGAAGGAGAGCGCCACAGCAAGACGCGTAAAACTCGTCATCATCACCAGAATACCCGGCGCAACCGACAGGATGGTGATGAGAAAGAAGAGCTGGATAATCCGGCCACTGACTGGCCCACCTTGCGGTAGTAACTTGTCAAGTTCAATGGTCTGCGCGGCAACCGTCGAGACCGACAGGACAAGGAAGGCGAATGCGAGCCGAATTCTCACTGGACCACCATCCCTTGGATCAGGAGTTCCTTGGCCTTGCCATCCGTCCGGATTGCGACCCGCTCATTCAAATCTTCACGCAGATGCCGCAGTCCTCGGGCACCTTGAACCTGTGACAGGGACAAAGTGCGCAAGTACGAGAGAATATCTGAAGAGATTTCCTTGATCGCAACCTCGGGTTCAGGAAGCTTCTCCGCATCAAAGACAAGTGACGTTTCCAACCGGATCCAGACATCCTCGGGCAGAGCGATATTTGTGACGATGGGCGGCAATTCGCGAATGATCGTGCCTTTCAGCACCACCGGCTTTCCCTTTTCGTCTCCATGCTCGCCCTTACCCTTTTCCGCGCCCTCCTTGGGCTTCTCGCCATGAGCCTCGGGCTCGGGTGCACGAGCTGCGGGAGCCGGAGCGGCCTCTTCATGGCCTGGCGCGGCCGAGGGTGCTGAAGGACCGGTAAGTTTCGTGGACATCAAGCCTTCGCCGCCACCCACTGCGATGGCAATGATGGTAGTGACGATCAGCGGGACCAGAATCCCTGCCTGAGCGTACAAGACCATCTGTCGCGGCTTACGCGAAGCATCCACCATCAGAGCTCCTAGAACGGCTTTGCAATATCGTAAATCTGATGGACCGTATTGGGCTGCTGGACCTCCGTCAGGCGCCCACGCCCGCCATAAGACACACGCGCTTCGGCGATCTTGTCATAAGCGATCGTGTTGTCCTTTGAAATATCGCGCGGACGAACGATGCCAGCAATCTCCAGCAAACGCAGTTCGTAGTTGACGCGAATTTCCTGCGAACCCGAAATCAGCAGGTTTCCGTTCGGCAGAACTTCGGTCACCACAGCAGCCACGGACATTTGAATCTTTTCAGAACGATCGATCGTCCCCTGCCCCTTTGTGGAAGACTGGGAATCGATATTGATCGCGGAATTGCCTGTCTGATTGATCCCAAACAGGCCGAAGACCGCATCGAACGTATTTTTAACCTGCGATTCCTTGGAGCGATCCGTATTGTTTCCGAGGCTGGCACGATCGTTGATGGCGATGTTCACGGTCAGAATATCACCTGGGCGTGTCGCCCTGGCATCGCGATAGAGATCTGACGTACGCTCATCCCACAATGAGAACGGACCTTCGCGACCACGACGCGATGATTCCACCGGAGGCATGTCGGTCACAGTCGGCCGAAGGCCGTTCCCAACGGGTGTCATATGAGGTTCCCGACCGATATCCCGGACGTCGGTCGCGCAACCGCCCAGCAGCAGCGCAAGACCGCACATGATCTTAATTCGCACTCTTCACTCCATCGGTCCGGCTGGCCACCCTTTGGGCCATCATGGATTCAGTAATCCGCGCAGCCTTGGCAGCGCCCATATCATTGAGAATTGCGCTTGCAGGTTTGGGGCCGAGCTTCATCAGCACCGCAGCAGCCATTGCGTCTTCCATCAGGGCTATTTGGGCTGCAGCGGATTCGGACTTCATCTTGCCAAGGATCGCAAGCACGCTTTCGTCAGCGCGTTTCCTGATCTCTTCCTGCTTTTCAACCCAACCCTGAACCTCGACCTTCTTGGCCTCGAGTTCGGAAATACGAGTGCGAAGGTCGGCTTCAAGTGCGGCGAGTTGCTCAGCTCGAATTTTCGCCCGCGACTCCGCCGTGAGATCGGCAATATTGGTGCAGAAGTCAGCCGGCAATGCGGCGACAGGCGCGGGCTTTGGCGCTGCCGTCGCAGCTGTCGTCGTGATCTGATCTGCGAGATCAAATTTCGGTCCTGCACCACCCTCCGGCTTGGCTTCAGGCGACTTATTCGCTGCCGCGACGGCATTGGTCACCGAGGCCGGAGGCTTTGAAGCTGTCGTGCGCGGCTTCGAAACATCATGCGGTGCGCCCTTCGCCTGATTTTTTTTGGGCGCAGCGGCATGGAGGGGCTTCGGTGCTTCTGCCAGCGGTCCTTCAGGTATATCGGTCTTCGGCTTGGCGGGGAGTCTAGCAGCGACTGGCTTTGGCGCTTGAGCGCGCTCCAGCTTTGCCCGCGTCGCAGGCGGACGAATATCGACCGGTTCATTCGTGCTTTCTGCGTCCTGCCCATACGAGGGCATGACACCAGCAAGACCGATGATGAAGGCCAATACACAGGCCGTC
>CAISZN010000312.1 GCA_903889985.1 uncultured Hyphomicrobiales bacterium
TCGGCTCGGCCATTCGTTTGAAGACACCCGAAAGGCGCTGGCCGAACTGCCGGGATATTCCAGCAAGCGCGAGGACTGGTTTGTCTTCCCCGACGATGACCTCTATCCGCAGAGGACTCGCATCCTCGCGATCGACAAACACATGTCTGTGAAGGAGGCGGGCAAGGCCCAGCGCCAGTATATTCCCGACGGCTATTTTTGAGCGAAAATGCCCCTGCGCCGCCCCCATTGGGACGCGTGAATATGAATAATAATTGCTTCGATTTTCTGGCCGGTTCGACTCTAGAATCGTTGGCGGTTCATATATGAACCGGCCATACTTTCAAGGTAAATAGAAAGTAAAAATAATATACATATTGCGCGGATAGCGGGTTGATTATTTCGAACCCATAATTTTGTCGCCTGATATATATCAATTGCAAGAATCTCTGTTCGGGTATTCATAGCGTTACATAGTGTTCTGTTCTATTTGCGTTGGAGCCCGGAATGACCAAAGTCTTGATCGTCGATGACGACGCCATTCACAGGATGGTGATTGCACGTCTGGCCAAGCAGGTTGGCTTGCAGACCGTCTTCGCGGCTTCTGCTCATGAAGCGATCGAGACGCTGTCCAAGGAAGATTTCAGGGTCATTACCCTCGACTTGAATCTTGGTGAGGAACAGGGGACAGACGTGCTGGAGTTTCTGGCGGAGAAGGATGCCGCTATCAAGGTATTCCTGATCAGCGGTTCCGAGAGCTCCCAGCACGAAGCTGCCATCAAGTTCGGCTTGCGTGCCCGCATCGACCTCGTCGACTTTCCCAAGCCGATCAACCTCCCCTTCCTTCGGGAATGCCTTGAGCAGGTCGCGGTCATGCGACAACAGGCGCCGCCAAAAACGGCCTCCATGGAGTTTGTCATCTAGGAAGACACAGTCAGGCAGGGCGGTAGCCCTGCCTTTTTGTTGGTGAACCTGGGTCTATGTGGCTGCCGGTTCTATAAAAACTTCGAATAGTAGCCGCCCAAGTTTGATCTATGTCATGATTATTTCGCAAATGGCGTAACTTAGCGTCTTGGAAAGGGTTACTGGGCACAACCTGAGGTCAATAAATATTTCGCCAAAGGTGTACCATGTCAGATGCTGAGCTCCGCGATCGCCTCTCGTTCATGGAAATGGACCAGAGCGCGAGTCATGCTCTTTCGGCTCTTGCACCGCTGATCCAGAAAAGCATGAGCGAGGCGCTCGGGGTCTTCTATGACCGCATTCGTGCAACGCCGGAAATGCGATCATTCTTCAAGGACGACAAGCATATATCCTCTGCCCAGGCGCGCCAGGAGACCCATTGGGACCGGCTGTTCTCGGGCAAGTTCGATGCAGATTATTTCAAGGCCGTAAAGATCATCGGCCATACCCATGCACGCATCGGCCTGGAACCGCGCTGGTATGTGGGCGGATATGCGCTGATCACAGAGCGGCTGATTCACATCGTGCTGACCGAAAATCTCGGCACCCTGTTGAGCCGATTGCAGTCGGACCCAGGCTCTCTTGCGGTCACGCTTTCCGCCATGGTCAAGGCGATCATGCTGGATATGGAGTTGGCAATTTCGACCTATATCGACGTGCTGGCCGAGCAGCGCCAGAAGGCAGAAGACGCGCGCGCTTATGAAAGCAAGTGCCAGCAGGATGCATTACTTCACTTCTCGAA
>CAISZN010000313.1 GCA_903889985.1 uncultured Hyphomicrobiales bacterium
GACGCCACCCGCGGCATTGATGTCCTCAACCGCCTGCTCGACGCCATTCTTCATCTGCGCGCCCGTGGCAGCACTTGGACCCGTGATGGGCCCCGCCATCCCAAGCTTCACTTGCGCCATCGCAGCACTCGACAGGCTCAGCAGCGTGGCAAGTGCAATGCCGGACAACCAGACCTTTTTCATCGTCATCTCCCTTGGGTGGCAGCGCATCGGTCGACGCGCCCACGTGGTGGCAGGATGGCCGGTTTCTTCCGTGCCGTGAAGAGGGCTTTCAGCCCGGTCCTGCACTTGTCAGGAATGGATATTGTCGGGTCATCTGGCGGCGGCGGGTCAGGGTCCAACTCGCATAGGCAATCAGGCCCAGAATGACAAAGGTTGCGGCCCAGCCTACCAGCAGGACCAAGGACCCCAGCGGGTCCATGTCGACGATCCGGTCAAAGATGGCACCAGCCGGGATCACCGGTGTTTCGAACAGGGCATAGGCCAGGAAGTCCGTGGCAGCGGACAGAATCACCGAATAGCCGATACCCGGTGCGAAACTCCGCCAGCCGAGCGCCAATGCCCGGCCCGATGCATAGGCGGCTGGCCCTCCAAGCAAAAGCGTGACCGCAAGCCAGATCGTCCAGTTGGCGAAGAGAGGCTGCAGGGGGGCCAGCATCAGTGCCCCCCTTCCAGATAGGCCGCGCGAACCTCCGGGCGGGCGAGCAGTTCACGGCCCTCGCCGGACATGGTCACCGAGCCATTCACCAGCACGTAACCCCGATGGGCCAGGCGCAGCGCGTGATAGGCATTCTGCTCGACCAGGAAGACCGTCAGTCCCTCCTGCCGGTTGAGATCGCGGATGACGTCGAAGATCAGCTTCACCACAAGAGGCGCAAGGCCGAGGGATGGCTCATCGAGCAGCAGCAGGCGCGGACGGCTCATCAGGGCGCGGCCGATGGCAAGCATCTGCTGCTCGCCCCCCGACAATGTGCCGCCGCGTTGCTGGGCACGTTCCTTCAGTCGCGGGAAAATTGCGAAGACCCGCTCCAGATCGCTTTGGAATGTGGCGTTGCCGCGCAGGGCAGCGCCCATCTGGAGGTTTTCAAATACGGTCATGCGCGAGAAGATCCGGCGGCCTTCCGGCGATTGCGCAATGCCAAGCCGTGCGATCTCATGGGGTGGCAGATTTGTAATGTCGTGCCCATCAAATGTGATCGCGCCTGAGCGGGCGCGCGGCTCCCCGAAGATCGTCATCATCAGTGTTGACTTGCCAGCACCATTGGCGCCGATCAGCGTGACGATCTCCCCCTCATTGACGTCAATATCAACGCCGCGCAGGGCGATGATCTTCCCATAATAGGTCTCGACGCCACGGACCGTGAGCAGGGGCGCGCCGGTCATGGCGTGTCTCCCGTCATGCCGATTGCCCGTTCAGCCGCTTCAAGCTCGTCTTCGTCGGCAACGCCCAGATAGGCGGCAATGACCCTGGGGTCGTTTCGAATCTCCTGCGGAGTGCCGTCGGCAATCTTGCAGCCATATTCCAGCACGACCACATGATCGGAAATCTCCATCACGACGCTCATGTCATGCTCGATGAGCAGGATGGAGGTTGCATCCTCGTCTCGGATCGAGCGCAGCAGGGCATTCAGCTGAGCACTTTCGCGCGGGTTGAGTCCGGCCGCAGGCTCGTCAAGGCACAGCAGCACCGGGTCCGTGCACATGGCGCGTGCAATTTCGAGGCGACGCTGGTCACCATAGGGCAAGTCCCCTGCAGGATCGTCGGCGCGCTCTTCAAGGCCGATGCGCGCGAGCCAGAGCCGCGCCTTCTCGATGGCCGCAGTCTGGGCGCGCCGATAACCCGGCGAGTTGAGGAGCCCTAAAAATGTAAGTCCGGAAGCTCTCATCAGCGGATTGTGCTGGGCGACGATCAGGTTCTCGAGGACTGTCATGCCGGTGAACAGGCGGATGTTCTGGAAGGTTCGGGCGACCTTGGCTTTTGCACTGATCTCGTGGTCGGGCATACGCTCGAGCAGGAAGACCGGCGCTTCACGGGTCCGCGTCTGGCGCAGACCAGATCGCGTGAGCGTCTCGATCGCCTGCTGTGTTGTGCCCAGCTGTGGCGTCAGTGCGAGGCGTCCTTCGCGTGGCTTGTAGAAGCCGGTGATGCAGTTGAAGACGGTTGTCTTTCCTGCACCATTGGGACCGATGAGGGCAGTGATGTCCCCATGCCGCACCTCGAAGCTGAGATCGGAGACGGCAAGGAGGCCGCCAAAGCGCATGGTGAGATGTTCGATCCTCAGCAGGACATCGCTCCGGCTCATCCGTGCCCCTCCTTGACGAGGGAACCGGCAACCGAGCGGCGGGACTTGAGGAAGACCGAGGGGCTGCGCGTCGAGATGATGCCGCGCGGCTTCCAGATCATCATGACGACCATGGCGAAGCCGAAGATCAGCATGCGATATTGCGCCGGGTCGAATTCCTCACCGAAAATTCGCTTGAGCAGGTCGAGCTCGCGCAGGATTTCCGTGCCTCCAATCATGGCGGTGGCGGCCAGTGCCACGCCGATCTGCGAGCCCATGCCACCCAATATGACAATCGCGAGGATGGTCGCGCTTTCAATGAAGATGAAACTTTCCGGGCTGACCAAACTCTCTCGTACAGCAAAGAAGGACCCCGCAAATCCACCGAACATGGCGCCCAGAGCAAATGCCGTGAGCTTCGTGTTGACGGTGTTGATGCCAAGCGACCTGCAAGCGATCTCGTCCTCGCGCAGGGCCTCCCATGCGCGGCCCACAGGCAGTTTGCGCAGGCGAAGCGTGACCGCATTGGTGAGCAGCGCGAGCGTGAGAATGAGATAGAAGAGAAAGATCGTGCGGTGGATCGGTGAGAATTCAATACCGAAGAGCGCCGCAAATCCATCCTCGTTGCCCGAGAAGGGGACGCCGAAAAAGGTGACATGCGGGATCGAGGAGATGCCCGCTGACCCGTTGGAAAAATCTGTCCAGTTGATCAGGACCGCGCGAATGATCTCGCCGAAGGCCAGTGTGACAATGGCGAGATAATCCCCCCGCAGGCGCAGGACCGGGAACCCCAGGATCACGCCCCAGAAGCCTGCGAGAATACCCGCAAGTGGCAGGCAGATCCAGAATGACAGGCCAAAATGGGTCGACAGAAGCGCATAGGAATAGGCCCCGACCGCATAGAAGGCCACATAGCCAAGGTCGAGCAGCCCAGCGAGGCCGACGACGATGTTCAGGCCCCAGCCGAGCATCACGTAGATGAGGATCTGGATGCCGTAATTGTTGATCCATTTCAGTGAACCCTGCGGACCCAGCCAAAACAGCATCACGAGCGGAAAGGCAAACAGGATCGCAAGTCCGGCGATTGCAACAGATGTGCTCTTGTCGGGCCCATCCTTGCGCGCGCGCAGCTCCGCAGGGCGAGACGCAAAGATCCAGTCAAGGGCAAAGCCAACAATAACAGCGGCGGCACCGACGCCAGCGAGCACAAGATCGCCGACCGTCGTGCCACGGGATGAAAGCCAAAGGACATATGCCGTGAACATCAACACGACGCCTGGGATGGCAAGCAGCCGTCCGCGCCAGTCTTCAACGAGCCCGGCAATCAGACGCACGGCTGTCAGCAGCACGACCGCGCCGATCGACCATGACCAGCGAGGCATGGCGACGAGTGTGTTGGATGCGTCGGTTTCCGCACGATAGGCAAGGATCGGGAAGGACAGGCCAAAAGTCACAAGCCCTGTGAAGGCCGCATCTCGCAGCGCCTGCATGAGTTTGGAACCAACCCGCACGGGAACCGCCGACATGTCAGACTTTCTCCACGTCGGGGCGACCAAGCAGGCCCGATGGCATGAAGACAAGCGTCACGGCGAGGATGGAGAAGGCTGCGACATCCTTGTAGTCGCTTGAGAAGTAGGCAGACCAGAACGTCTCGATCAGGCCGATGAGCAAGCCCCCGATGACCGCCCCTGGCAGCGAGCCGATGCCGCCGAGCACTGCGGCCGTAAAAGCTTTTACGCCAGGCACGAAGCCATCGGCGAAATTCACGACACCATAATACATCATGTAGAGCGTGCCGGCGACGGCTGCCAGCGCTGCGCCAATGACGAAGGTCAGTGAAATCGTGCGATCGACATTGATGCCGAGCAGTGCTGCCATCTTGCGATCCTGCTCGCAGGCACGCTGGGCGCGGCCGAGCGAGGTCTTCTGCACCATCCACCAGAAGGCGAGGAGCAGGGTAGCGGTCACCACCATGATGATGATCTGCTTATAGGAGATGGTCACGCGATAGGCGCCGTCAGTCAGCTGCACCAGCTTGTTGAACATGGGTGGCACGGACTTGTTGTTTGGTCCCTGTGCGACCTGCACGAAATTTGACAGGAAGATCGACATGCCGATGGCCGAGATCAGCGGTGCGAGGCGAAAGGAGCCGCGCAAGGGCCTGTAGGCGATCCGTTCGATGGCCCAGTTCCACAGGGCCGTGATGACCATGGCGACGATGAGCACAATAAAGAAGGCAAGTGGCAGGGAGGCGATGCCCAGCACCTGCGTCAGAAGCAGGAAGATGAGCAGGGCGACGTAGGCCGACAGCATGAATACGTCGCCGTGGGCAAAGTTCACCATGCCGATGATGCCGAAGACCATGGTGTAGCCGATGGCGATAAGCCCATAGATGGAGCCGAGCGTCAGACCGTTGATCAGCTGCTGAAGGAAATTCTCCATTCGCCCCTTGTTCTCCCGTCAGGCCCGGACCCGCCATCCGTGCAAGCCCGGGGCCACCGGAATGCACGGAGCGCCCTGTTCACCGCCGCGTGCGTTTCTTCGTGGCTGCCTTTCGGGCGCTGGCTTTTTTAGCCGGAGCCTTTCGGGGGGGCGTGGCTTTTGCGGCCTTCCCCGCCTTTTTTGGCGGAGATTTTTTGGCGACCGATTTACGGCTCGTGGTCTTTTTTCCAGGAGCCCTTTTTGAAAATGCCTTCTTCGCGACTGCTTTCCCGGCTGCGGACTTCTTGCCTGCGCGCTTTTGCGCCTTGGCTTTGCCGGCCGTCTTTCTGCTAGCCGGCTTGCGTTCGCTTGCCGTCAGGAATTTGAGAACGGCCCTCGTGAAGGCCTCTGGCTGCTCGATATTCGAAAGATGCGCAGCATCGATGCGTGCGATCTTCGCGCCTGGGATATGCGCCGCGATCAGCTCGCCCATGGCCGCCGGCGTCGCTGGATCCTGCGTACCAATGATCACCAGGACCGGGCGGCTTGCAGATCGGATCGTTTCGCGCTGATCCATGTCGCGGATCGCAGAGCTCGATCCCGCATAGCCTTCCGCGGGCGTCGCCTTCAGCATCTCAACGACGCGTGCGACGGCCTCCGGGCTGCCCTTGTGGAAGGCGGGCGTGAACCAGCGGGCAATGACACCCTCGACGAGCGCCCCCATGCCCTTCTGGCGCGCTGTGCGCACCCGCATGTTCCAAAGGTCCGGGCCGCCCATCTGGGCACCGGTATTGGACAGGACCGCCCGTTCGATGCGCTCGGGCGCATGGGTGACGAGCCACTGGCCGATCATTCCACCCATGGAAAGGCCGACGAAACTCGCCTTGGCAATGTCGAGCGTGTCCAGAATGGACAGCGCGTCGCGTGACAGCTGTTCGATGGAGTAGGGGCCGGGTGAGATCACGCTCCTGCCGTGGCCGCGGCTGTCATAGCGAATGACGCGGAAGTGCTTGCTGAGCTCCGGGATCTGCGCATCCCACATATGCAGATCGGTGCCCAAGGAGTTCGAGAGCAGGAGGGCGGGCGCATCAGCCGCGCCGTCCATCACCACGTTGAAACTCTCATCCCCAATCCGAATCAGCGCCATTTCCGCACCCCTTGATGGCCTGTCGCTCACAAGCGGCATAGCCTTCCGCGGACTTGCGCGCAACGGCTCCGGTGAGGCATGAGCAAGGGGCGCTGACGCGGGCGTCTTGAGGCGCTATGGTCGCCGCCGATCACCGCAGGGGCCTGCGGAGCGAATGTGAGGAACTCAGGATGGCAATGACGATGAAGGGAGAGGTTGCTCTCTCGGCGGACAAGCAGACGGTCTGGGCGAAGCTGAACGATCCGGAGGTCCTGAAGGCCTGTATCCCGGGCTGCCAGACCCTGGACAAGACCGGCGAGAACGGCTTTTCCGCCGTTGTGAAGGTCAAGGTCGGCCCCGTTTCCGCAACCTTCAAGGGCAGTGTGGAGCTGACGGATCTCGATCCGCCGAACGGCTATCGCATTTCCGGGCAGGGCGAAGGCGGCATTGCGGGTTTCGCCAAGGGTGGCGCAAAGGTCTCCCTGGCTGATGCCGAGGGCGGAGGCACGCTCCTCTCCTATGACGTCGAGGCCAATGTTGGCGGCAAGATCGCCCAGCTCGGCGCCCGCCTGATCGATGGCGTCGCCAAGAAGAACGCCGACCAGTTTTTTGCCAGCTTCGCCGAGAACGTGAAGGCTGGCTGATTGGCCGCAGGCTGATCGAGTGATCGGGTCGGGTTAAAGCGCGGTCGTCCTTGCGGCCGCGCTAACTTCATGTTTCTCTGTGTCACAAAAGTTTCACAGAGGAGCGCGAAGGGCTTGTCGGATTTCGCCGCGTGGGCGCGTACGAGGCCCTTTTCGAGGGTAAGCCTTTCCCTTTCTGGCCTCGCAAGCTGCGCGGTTCTGCTGGCCTGGGTTGGCTTCCTGTACCGCACTGAGCCCGACTGGGGATTTTTCTTCGCGGTCCTGGCGTCCTATCTGGCTCTGGTGGCTTTCGTTGCCGTCATCTCCCGGCGCCCCCGTTTTGCCTTCATCGCTGCTGGCCTCGTCTTCGTGGCGATCTTTGCTGCCGCACGCAGCAAGCATGCGCTCGTCGCCATGAACCTGCATGTCTATGATGTTCTGTTCTATGGGTCGGATCTCGCCCAGATCGAGTTTTTCCTGTCCACATATCCAAGACAGGGTGCCATGCTCGTGGGCGCCCTGATGGTGGCCTTTTCAGTGGGTGTCCTGGCCTGGCGCTGGGAGAGGCCCGCGGCCTGGGGCGGGCTTTACCGGCTCGCCGGTCTAGCCGGGGCAGGGGGGCTCTGCGTGCTGGGTGCCGTGCCGCTGGCCTCTCGCAATGCTGACTTCTTCAACGACCGCTATTTCGCCTTTTCGGCCTTTCTGTCCTCGCTGGGCGACCTGCCGCAGCTCGCCCGCTATCAGGGCATGATCCAGTCTTCCCCCGACCCGATCCTCTCCCCCCTGCCGACAGGGCCGATTACCTGTCGCCCCGGGTCGCGACCGCCCGACATTGTGCTCACGCTCAATGAGAGCTCCATGCCGCCGGGGATCTATCCCAACCTGACCTATCCCGACGACCTGAAGCCCTTCTTCACGTCCATGGACGGCAAGGTACACCCCCTGCGGGTGGAAACCTTCGGCGGCGGCACCTGGCTCACGGATTTCACGGTCCTGACCGGCCTTTCAACCCGCAGCTTCGGCAACCTGCGCAACTTCGTCGCCAATTTCATGACCGGGCGGCTGCATCACTCCCTGCCGCAATATCTCAAGGCCTGCGGCTACGAGACGAGCCTCATCTTTCCGGCTTCGGCCGATTTCGCCGGCGTGGGGCGGTTTTACCATTCGATCGGCTTCGACCATGTGATTGACACCAAGGTCCACAAGGCCCCGGACCCGCGCCAGCGGGATGCTTTTTATCTGGGCGAGATCGCCCGGATCATCGAGGCCGCAGCCCAGTCGCGCCGAGCCCCTCAATTTGTGGTCATGGCGACGATGTCGACCCATTCGCCGTGGGACTTCCGCTTTGCGCCAGAGGAGGTGCCCCCGGGCGTAAACCTGCGGTGGAACAAGGATCCGGAATTCGACGAATATCTCTGGCGCCTGCAGCTCGCCCTGCGTGACCGGACGGACTTCCGCTCGCGGCTGGCGCGGACGGTCCCTGAGCGCAAGATCCTCTATGTGGGCTATGGCGACCACCAGCCGGCTTTGGCTACAGTGCCTGTGGAGGATGCTGCCACAGTGGCAGATGATGGCAAGTCCTGGCAGCTCGACCCGACATCGCGCGCCTTCGAAACCTATTATACGATCGACACACAGGGCTTTACGCCGGCCCCGTCAGGCTCAGGCATTGCCCTTCTCGAGGCCGCTCACCTGCCGACAGTCATCGTCCAGGCTGCTGGCCTGCCGCTTGACCCGGTGTTCCGCCAGCGGGTCGCGCTCATGGGCGATTGCAAGGGCCTCTATGCCACCTGCGAGGACCAGGGGAAGGTCTTGGCCTTCCAGCGCTGGCTCCTCGACAGCGGCCTGCTGGCCCAGCGCTGAGCCTTAGTCCTTCGCCCGCTCCGCGTTGATCTGCTTGAGCATGGCATCGACCGCCTTGGCGCCCGCAGCTAGGGCTTCCGCGCTCTTGGAGCGAATGACGATCTGGTTGCGGAACCGCCCGTCCACGAATTGCGGATAGGAGCCGATGATCACATCAGGAAGGGCCTTGGCGATCTCCCCGAGGGAGGCCGCATAGGTGCCCTCCGGCACGCCCGTCGCCTCGATGGTCTCCGACATCATGCGTGCGCCCGTGGACAGCTTGGGCGCGATGTCATCTAGCATGGCCTGCATGATCGAGGGCACGCCCGCCATGACGATCACGTTCTCGATGCGGAAGCCCGGCACCTTGGAGATCGGATTGGCCACATGTTCCGCGCCATGGGGAATGCGCGCCATGCGGCGGCGGGCCTCATTCATGTCCTCGGGCTTGAGGCGCTCAAGCATGAGGTTGATGATGCGCTGGTCCTCGTAAAGCTCGACGCCAAGAGCGGCAGCAACCGCGTCGGCGGTAATGTCGTCATGGGTCGGTCCGATGCCGCCGGTGGTGAACAGGTAGGTATAGCGCTTGCGCAGCACATTCACGGCCGCGATGATTTCGTCCATCTCGTCGGGGACGACCCGCACTTCCTTCAGGTCAATGCCGATATTTGTGCAATATTCGGCAATGTAGCCGATGTTCTTGTCCTTGGTGCGACCCGACAGGATCTCGTCACCAATGACGAGCAGGGCGGCGGTGATGTTCTGGGCGCTCATGCAATCTCTCTCCTGATCCCCAAGCTTTAGGCAGGGGACCGCCGCGCGGCAAGGGGGGCTCTGGGGCCTTGAATGTCCCTTTGCTGGTGAAAGTCGCTGCCCGGGGCTGTTTTCGCCGACGCGGATGGGGTTTGGTAACATCCATGCGTTTCCCCAATCCTCTCGTCCCTGGCCGGCTCCTCCAGCGCTACAAGCGCTTTCTTGCGGATGTGGAGCTTGAGACCGGCGACATCGTCACGGCTCACTGCGCCAATCCGGGTGCCATGCTTGGCCTGACAGCCAAGGGCAATCGGGTGTGGCTGTCGATTTCCGATAATCCCGCGCGGAAGCTGAAGTATTCATGGGAAGTGGTCGAGGCCGATTTCGGGCGCGGGCCAGAATATGCGGGCATCAACACGTCGCATCCCAATGCGATTGTTGCAGAAGCTGTCGCAGCGGGCTTTTTCGAAGAGTTCGCGGCCTGGCCCCGCCTGCGACGGGAAGTGAAATATGGCAAGAACAGCAGGGTCGACATCCTGCTCGAGGGCGACGGCGTCGCGCCACACTATGTCGAGATCAAGAACGTTCATCTGATGCGCCAGCCGGGACTGGCGGAATTCCCCGACAGCGTCACCGCGCGAGGTGCCAAGCATCTTCATGAACTCGCCGATATGGTGGCCGCCGGCCATCATGCAACCATGGTATTCCTGATCCAGATGGATGCGGACCGTTTCACGCTCGCAGCCGACATAGACCCGGCCTATGCCAAGGCATTTTCCATGGCGCGAGCAGCAGGAGTTGCGGCAGTTGCAGTCTGCTGCCGCGTCACGCCAGAGGGTGTCGACGTGACGAAACGTGTGCCGATTGCCTGATCACGGCAGCTCGTAGGCCACATTCGTGCGCGTGCGCAGAACCTCGCTATACCCAAGCTTCCGCAGCACGGCATCGAGGTCGCCCGCACGTCGTTCGTGGGAATATTCCATCAGAAGGAGCTTTGGCCGCAGATGATCGGGAGCCTCACGGAAGAAGGGTTCGAGAATCAGATCCTCTGCGCCCTCGACGTCGAGCTTGATAGCGTCGATACCTGAGAAACCCTCTTCTTCAATGATGGTCTTCAACGTCTTTCCCGGGACGCGAAGCTGCTGGTTGCCTCCATCTGAATTGACGATGCGCATCGACGTTTCGCCGCGATTCTTCGCTGCAACGAACAATGTAATTTCCGCATCCCTGTCCGCAACGGCGCAGTTGAGTGCCTTTACTGACGGGAATGGATTTTGGCGAATGTTATAGATCAGCCGCTCAAAGATCTCGGGTTGGGGCTCGATCGCCAGAAGCCGCGCGGTCGGCCCTGCATTGGCAGCAACGAACAATGTGTAGCCGCCAATATTCGCCCCGATATCGATAAAGACGAAGTTGTCCTTGATCCGAGAGCGGATCAGGTTGCGCTCATCTTCGTCGAAGTATTGCGGCGTGAAG
This sequence comes from uncultured Hyphomicrobiales bacterium, assembly GCA_903889985.1. Lineage (GTDB taxonomy): Bacteria > Pseudomonadota > Alphaproteobacteria > Rhizobiales > Beijerinckiaceae > Terripilifer. Next base: position 10,524 of record CAISZN010000313.1, read on the forward strand.
AGGATGCGCTTCTCGCAGACGTTGTTGTAGGGGTAGAGGCGCATGCGTGCGCCCATGGACTCGACGTCGAGCGGCTTGCCACCCAGCGAGCGCACCGCGAGGCCGCGCAGGAAGAAGGCCTTGCGCTTGCCAGCCCAGCCCTTGGAACAGGACCGTGTGACCTCCAGCAGGCGCTTGATCCAGACGCCCGGCTTGTATTGGCCGAAGGGAGAGAGGTCGTTTTGGGTAGGGGCCTGCATGGTGAGAATCTTCGAACTCTGACGCCGGTCATGCGGCTCGCCGCGCTTCTAGCATTGCAATGGCCAGCGAACCAGCTTTGGCGGGCCCGGATGACGGATAGACCTGATCAGCCGGAGTGATTAGTGTGGTGTCATGACCGATCGTGACGGGCCATTCCTCCGCTGGAAGCCTGCCATTCTGGGCTTGCTGCTCGGACTGGCGGCGCTTCTGCATGGGTTCCCGTCATCGGCCTCCGTGGATCCGATCGCCTCGGTCCTGCTTTCAGATCCGCATGCCCTCTGCCTGTCCTTGACGGGAGAGCCAGTCGACGGGCAGCTTCCCTCCACTCATCACGATTGCGACGAATGTTGCCTTCCGGGGGCTGCCGGGGCTCCCTTACCAACCGGGACGGTTGCTTTTGTCGTGCCGCCGGCGGTCTGGGCCACCTTCGTTCCCGCCGAGCCCAACCCAGCCATTTCGGCTGCACCACCGTGGGAGGCTTGGGCCCCCGGTCGCGCCCAGCGAGGGCCACCAAAGACATCCATCGCCTGAATCACTGCCGCGTCATGCGGCTGTTTCCCGGATGGAGTTGTCAAATGTCTCTCAAAATCAGCCACATCGTTTGTGGCCTTGTCGCCCTTGCGGCCATTGCCTCCCCTGCCTTTGCCCATGTCACCCTTGAAGTCTCCCGTGCCCCTGTTGGTGCTTCCTACAAGGCGATTCTGCGGGTGCCGCACGGCTGTGGCGCCGCTGCAACCAAGGTCCTGAAGGTGCAGGTCCCCGAGGGCTTTATCGGTGTGAAACCCATGCCCAAGGCGGGCTGGACGCTGGCCACAGTCACTGCAAAATATGCCAGGACCTATGAAGCCAATCACGCGCAGATTGCCGAGGGCGTCCGGGAAATCTCGTGGAGCGGCCCGGGCCTGCCAAACGACCAATATGACGAATTCGTGTTCGTCGGGACGCTGGCCAGTGACCTGAAGCCTGACACCACGCTCTACTTCCCCACCGTACAGGAATGCGATGGGGCATCAGAGCGTTGGATCGAAATCCCGGCGGCCGGAAAATCAGCTCATGACCTGAAGTCGCCGGCCCCACATCTCGACCTGCTGCCGCCGGCTGCCCGGTGACAGCGACCCTTCGCGGGCTTGCTGGTCTGTGCCTGTTCCTCCTCGCCCTGATGGGTGAGGCGGGGCAGGCGCAGGCCCATGCGACGCTTGTTTCAAGCCATCCCGACCCCGGTGCCGTGCTCGAGCAGGCACCCGAGCGCGTCCAGCTGCAGTTCAATGAGCCCGTATCGGTCACGGCCCTGCGGCTGGTCGATGCGGACGGGCAAAGCCACGCGGGACTTACCTTTGACCTGCGGGGGCCGACCCTTGCCATTACCCTGCCTGAGGGCCTGCGGAGTGGCACACAGACGCTCAGCTATCGCATCGTTTCGGCTGACGGGCATCCGGTGGGCGGCACGCTGACCTTTTCCATAGGCCAGCCGGGCAGGGCCCAGGAGTTGACCAGTCAGGGAGCCGGCCGGGAGATCATCCTCTGGCTGCTACGGGTGGCGATCTATATCTGCCTGATCGGGGGCGTTGGCGCTGCCGTATTCCGGAGCTGGGTGTCTCCGGCTGCCGGTCCAGCCCGGGGGCTGCTTTGGGTTCTGGCAACTGGCTTTATCGCCCTTATGCTCTCGGTTGGGATCCAGGGTCTTGACCTTCTCGATCTTGGTTGGCTGGATCTCGTCGGCCTTGCGCCCTGGGAAGCCGCAGCCAAGACCAGCTACGGGGTTATGGCGGGACTTGCCGCCGTCAGCCTGACCCTTGCCGCTTCAAGCCTGAATGAGCCGCGACCTGGGCGGCTGCGCCTGCAGACAGGCTTGGCCCTCATCCTTGCAGGTCTTGCGCTGGCCTCGACGGGCCATGCGGCAACAGCGCCTCCCCAGTGGCTGATGAGGCCAGCCGTCTTCCTGCATGTGATCGCTGCGGCGTTCTGGGCGGGTGCCCTTGTGCCATTGTTATGGCTGTTGAGGCGTGAGCCAGGCGCTGCGGGGCTGGCACTCGCCAGATTTTCCGCTTCTGCTGTCTGGTTCGTTGCCGTGCTGATCCTTGCCGGAGGGATCCTTGCGACAGTTCAGCTCGAAAAGGTCTCGGCCCTTTTCGAGACGGCCTATGGACGCATTTTATCGGCCAAATTGTGCGCCGTTCTGGCTCTGCTCGCGCTGGCTGGGCTAAATCGTGCGAGGTTGATGCCTGCTATTGAAAGAGGCGAGGGCCGGGCCCGAATATGGCTGGGCAGAAGCATTGCGGCTGAGATCGCCCTGATGGTTCTGGTGACATGCCTCGTGGCAGGCTGGCGTTTCACGCCACCACCTCGCAACCTTGCCGCCGAGTTGCCGGCCATGGTCCACCTGCATGGGGAGCGGCTCATGGTGATGGCCTATTTCGACCCCGGCCGGGTTGGGCGCAATGGGTTGAAACTCGAAATCCTCGATGCCACCTATGTCCCGTTCGATCCAAAGGAGGTGAACATCAGCTTCGCCCCTGCTGACGGCTCCCTCGAGCCGATCGAGACGAAGGCCCGCCGCATTGATCAGGGCTTCTGGCAGGTCGAAGGTGTCTATATCCCTGTCGCGGGCACCTGGACGGTCACCGTAGGGGCACTCGTGAGCGACTTCGAAAGGGTCGAACTTTCGTCAGAATATGCCTTCAACAGGTGAGCTGCCACAATCCGGGCCAGCAAACAGGATGGTATTGCGTCAGTTGCACAGATCGTGCTTATCCCTAGATTGACGGCAAGGGCGCCAGCGCGCGCTCTGTGGAGATCCGATGACTTTCGTTGATGCAGCGACCGCTCCCGGTCGCAAGACAGGCCATATCAAGCTGCACGGCCCCGAGGACTTTGCCGCCATGCGCAAGGCCGGTCGCCTTGCGGCCGAGGCGCTCGATCTGGTGGTCGATAAGGTCGAGCCCGGGGTCACGACCGAGGCGCTCGACAAGCTGATGTTCGAATTCGCGATGGACAACAGGGCCTATCCGGCTCCCCTCGGCTATCGCGGCTATCGAAAGTCAATCTGCACGTCGATCAACCACGTTGTCTGCCACGGGATCCCGGACGACAAGCAGATGCGCAGCGGGGACATCGTCAATATCGACGTGACCCTCATCGTCGACGGCTGGCATGGCGATTCGAGCCGCATGTATCTGGTCGGTGAGGTGCCTCGCCGGGCTGAACGGCTGGTTGAAGTCACCTACGAGGCCATGATGCGCGGCATCGCGGTCGTGCGGCCCGGCGCAACGACGGGTGATATCGGTGCTGCCATCCAGGAGTTCGCCGAGGCGGAGCGATGCTCGGTCGTGCGCGACTTTTGCGGACACGGCCTTGGCCGGCTGTTCCATGATGAGCCGAACATCCTTCACTATGGCCGTCGAGGCGAAGGCGTCCTGCTGAAGCCCGGCATGTTCTTCACCATCGAGCCGATGATCAATCTTGGTCGGCCGCATGTGAAGGTGCTCTCAGACGGCTGGACCGCGGTCACCCGCGACCGCTCCCTCTCCGCTCAATTTGAGCACACGGTTGCCGTGACGGAAGACGGCTGCGAGATCTTCACCCTATCGCCCAAGGGCCTGCATCAACCGCCCTACAAGCCCGGATCCGCTCCTTGAGCGGGGGCGGCGAAGACGCCGCCCCGAAGCCCGTCGGACTGGCCGACGGTCCCCACTACATGGGCCACCGAGACCGACTTCGGGCGAGATTTCTCGACATGGGCGGGCAGGGGTTCGCCGATTACGAATTGCTTGAGCTGGTCCTGTTTCGTTCTGTCCCGCGACGGGATGTGAAGCCGCTCGCCAAGGCCCTCATTGCCCGGTTCGGTTCTTTCGCGGAAGTTCTGGGTGCTCGCCTTGAGAGGCTGATGGAAGTGCCTGGCATCGGTGAGGCCGTGGCCCTTGACCTCAAGATCATGGAGTCCGCCGGCCAGAGGCTTGCACGCGGCGAGGTGCGCCAGCGCGACATGCTCGCCTCCTGGAAAGATGTGATCGACTATTGCCGGACGGCCATGGCCTTCTCTGACCGGGAAGAGTTCCGGATCCTCTTCCTCGACCGCCGGAATGGCCTCATGGCGGACGAAGTGATGGGGGCTGGAACGGTCGATCACACGCCGGTTTATCCGCGCGAGGTCGTCCGCAGGGCTTTGGAGCTGGGCGCGACCGCGCTGATCCTCGTCCACAACCATCCCTCCGGTGACCCAACGCCCTCGCAGGCGGATGTGCGGATGACGCAGGAAATTGTCTCCATCGCCAAGCCACTCGGGATCGCCATCCATGACCACATCATCATCGGCCGCCATGGTCATGCCAGCTTCCGGGGGCTGAAACTTCTTTAAATGTCGAATTTTACTGGAATTCAGCCTATTTCATCTTACGGCGCGTTAACTCGCCACTGGTAGAAAAACACACTACCAGTGGAACGGGTCATGCTCCGAGGCGAAACGGAACGGCATCAGGACGCAGGCCCCTCGCGGCGTCTTGTGCTGATTTCCCTTATCACATCAGTCACTTTAGTGAGCATGGTCCTCGTGCTGGCCTGGGGCCGCGCGAACCACAACAATGCGTCAGCCAATTACGAGGCCTCGAGCCTTGTCGCCGCTGCCACCCATGAATTGCAGGCACAGACCCGTGACTTGCGGGATATGGCGGGTCAGATCGGCATAGGACCGGCATCCAGGATCGACCGCGGCCGGCCGTTCGACCGGCTCTTCGTGATCGATCCGCAGGCCGGGCAAGCCCTTGAGGCAGGCCCTGACTTTGACAAGACGGGCGACTACGCAGCTTTTGCCGAGCAGGTCGCGCCTTTGCTCGCGACCAGCCGCACGCTTACGCTCGCCGGTCTGCGAGGTCGGTTGAGTGAAGACGCAGCCACGACGACCGTAGAGGCTGCCAGCGATGGCATGTTCATTCTCGCAAATCAGGAGGCATATGCAGCCTCTCTCGTGCCGGTGCCCGAGGCCCTGCGCGTCCGTGAAGGACTTGGTCAGGGCACCGTCCTTGTTGGTCTGCGCCGCGTTTCGGCTGATTTCCTTGCCCGTGTCTCCCGGCTTGCCGGCATCACGACGCTCGATATCGTTCCACATCCCAACAGCGATGAGTCCCTCATCGCGGTGCCGCTCAATCCAACTGGGCAGGGTGCTTTTGTCGAGTGGCGCGCGGACCGGCCGGGCGATCGCCTGGTTGGTCAGATTGGCTCTTTTCTGGTTAGCTTCGCAGCCTTGTTTGCAGGGCTGCTCGCCTACCAGACAACCCTGCGCCTCGCAGATAACGAATCCCTCGCCAAAAGGCTCGCGGGGCAGGACCTGCTGTCAGGGCTCGCGAACCGCTTCCGGCTTGCGCAGGAACTCGAGGCGCAGATTGACCAGAGTCACACGACCGGCAATGGCTTTGCACTCCTTTGCATCGATCTCGATCGGTTCAAGGAGATCAATGATACCTTTGGTCACGACGCTGGCGATCGATTGATCGTCCATGTGGCTCAGAAAATCCGCGAGACCATCCGCTCTGATGATCTCGCCGCCAGGCTTGGTGGCGATGAATTTGCCGTGGTGCAGACCAATGTCAGCACGGCGGCTGATTGCGCGGCTCTAGCCCAGCGTCTGCTCACGATTGTTCAGGAGCCTTTCGATGTCGGGGGGCAGCTTGCATCTGTCGGCATGTCGATTGGTATCGCGATTTATCCCTATGACACTGACAATCGCGATCAGCTCATGCGTCATGCGGATCTGGCGCTCTACAAAGCCAAGCGTGATGGTCGTAACCGCTTCTGTTTCTACGAGCCGTCCCTATCGGACGAGCTTTCACTAGGGCAGTCGACCGAAGCTGATCTGCGTCGTGCCATCGCGAATGACGAACTCAACGTCTATTATCAGCCGATCGTATCTCCGAATGGCGAAACGATGGTGGGCGTCGAGGCGCTGGTACGCTGGCATCATCCCGAGCGCGGTCTCATCAAGCCGGAAGATTTCATCGGTCTGGCAGAGAGCCGCGGACTGATCGTACCGCTGGGTGAGTGGGTCTTGCGTCGCGCATGCGAGGATTCCCTCAATTGGCCAGACCTGCGGGTTGCAGTGAATGTCTCAGCCCTTCAGTTCCGGCAGAAGAGCTTTGTAGCCAATGTATCGAAGATCATCGCGGAAACGGGGGCAAATCCTGCCCGGCTCGAACTTGAGCTGACCGAAAGTGTGGTCGTCGACGATGTCGATACGACAGAAGAGGCGATGGTCCAGCTTCGCAGCATGGGCATCCGGATGGCGCTCGATGATTTCGGCACGAGCTATTCAAGCCTGATCTATCTGCGCCGATTTGCCTTCGACAAGATCAAGATCGATCGCTCTTTCCTCGCTTCGCTCGAAGGGACGGGGGAAAATGCGATCATTGTGCATTCCGTCGTGCATCTGGGCCGTGCACTTGGTCTCACGGTGACTGCGGAAGGTGTTGAAACGCGCGAGCAGCATCGCTTCCTGCAGGCTGTGGGAGCGCATGAGCTGCAGGGCTTCCTGTTTGCCAAGCCGCTCACCTCGGTGGAAATCGCACTCCTGTATCAGGACGGCTGCCATATGCCGCCGCCTAAAGCCGATGCTGTCTATGAGGACGAGGAAGAATATCTATTGCTGCAGGGCGCGGCCTGATCAATTGGCCAGCGCATCCGGACTGTCGACATCGAAAGCCGCACCGGCATCTTGCACCACGATCTCCACAACCCGTTTGCCTGCGGCCTGAAGGACGGGCCGTGCACCGACATCCCCGGAAATTGAAGCCACTGCCGGAAACAGGTCGCGTGCGATCAGGACCGGATTGCCGCGGCGCCCCTCGATCACTGGCACGACGGCACCGGCCTGCGGATGCGCGTTGAAGGTTGCAATCAATAAGTCGAGGAGTCCTGCTGACACGCGTGGCATGTCACCAAGCAAGACGAGTGCACCGGAGACTGTCTCAGGAAGGGCAGCGATGCCCGTCTGCAGGGATGTCGACATGCCCTGCGCGAAATCCGGATTGTGCGCGAAGGTAAGCGGCATTCCCGAAAGACTTTCACGCACTTCTGTATCGGCATGGCCGGTCACCACTAGAATTGGGCGAGCCTTTGAGGCCAAGGCTGCGGCTGCTGCGTGGGCAATCAGCGGGCGCCCCTCTATCTGTGCCACGAGTTTGGTGGCGGGGCCGCTATCACCGGCAGCAGCACGGAAGCGGCTCGCCTTGCCGGCTGCAAGGATTATGGCAGCGACGTTACTCATCGCTGGCAGGCGGTTCGCCGCTGCGGGGCTGGCCGCGGGAGACGATCTCCATCAGCAGTCCGCCTGCGCCCATGCGCCTGATGTCGCGACTCGTGACCCGGATGCCCGCGAGAAGACGGTGCAGAACCCAATCGAAACCGTTCTCCTTTGGAGAGCGCGCACACCCAGGCGCCCCGAGCACGCGCGTCTTGCCGAGCGTTCCAAACAGCAACAGGTTGCCAGGGTCCACGGGCATGCCGAAATGTTCGATCGTTCCTCCCGCGGCTTCAAGTGCTGCGGGAATCACATCACGCCGGTCTGTGATGGCGGATGCACCGAAGATCACCAGAATGTCGCATGCTTCCTGCGCATCTAGGATCGCTTGCGTCAGTGGCCCGGTCTCATGGGGAACCCTGATGTCGTTCACCAGATGGGCGCGAGCTGGGGCCAGACGCTCTTCCTGCAGCACCCGCAGGGTCTTGGCCAAGGTTACAGGCTTCAGGCCGGGCAGCAGCGTCGAAATCACACCGATACGCAGCGGCATGAAGGGGCGCACTGTGATGGGAGCTGCGTGCGCAGACATGGCCGCGGTGTCCACGATGGATACAGGCAGGGCAAAGGGTATGATCTTCACCGTGCCGATCATCTCGCCTTCCACGACGGTGCGGAAGGGCGGCAGCGTAGCGAAGGTCACCCGTTCGTCGATTTCATTGATACGATCGACGGCGTCTGCGTCAACCAGCAGCACCCCGGCGCATTCCGAATATAAATTCGACCGACCGGTAAAGGGTGTCTCCACGCGCACATAATCGCCGGCAACAGCCTCTGCCACGCGTCGCGCGGCTTCGTCTTCACCGATGTCGCCAGGTTCGAGCTGGGCGACGACGACGCGTTCAACACCAGCAGCCTTGAGCGTGGCAATGTCGGCGGCACGCACCAGTTCGCCCTTCTTCAGGACGATTCCATCCCGGCGGATCGTATGGGCGACAATGCCGCCTTCCGCTGTCTCAAGAGCGACCGGTCCGAACTTCACGCAGCCTTCTCCACACGCAGCGGCTTCTTGCGCAGCGCCGTGATGATTTCACCAAGAATGGAAACAGCGATTTCAGCCGGGGAGACGGATCCGATGTCGAGTCCGATGGGCGCATGGATGCGAGAGAGGCTGTTGTCGCCGAATCCGTTCTCCCGCATGCGCTCAAGACGCTTGGCATGAGTCTTCCGCGAACCCAGCGCGCCGATGTAGAAACAATCGGCCTTCAGCGCTGCGATGAGAGCCGGATCGTCGATCTTGGGATCATGGGTCAGCAGGCAGACCGCAGTATAACGATCAAGCTTGATGCGGTGCAGCGCATCCTCTGGCCACTCCGCCAGCAGCTCAACATTTGGAAAACGTTCGGGCGTCGCAAAGGCGGTACGTGGATCCAGCACGATCACGTCAAAATCAGTCTGGCGCGCCATCGGCGCGAGCGCCTGGCTGATATGGACGGCACCCACGCACAGGATGCGTGCAGGCGGTGCCTGCACCGTGAGGAACAGATTGCGGCCCTCATGTTCGACGCTGCGGCTCTTGCCCATCCGCAAGGCGTCGGACAGGAGATCGGCCAGCGGGTCGCCGTCGATGTCTGAACCGCGCACCAGTCGCTGCTCGCCATTGGCTGTGTCCGTGATGAGCACGGTTGCGCGTCGGGCAGCACGTTCTTCGTTGAGGATTTTGAGAAGGTCGAGACGCATCAGTCCACCCGTTCCACGTAGACGCGGATGCGTCCGCCACACGAAAGACCGACCCGCCAGGCGGTTTCATCGGCAACACCGAATTCGAGCGTCCGGGGCTTGCCGTCCAGAATGACGTCTCCGGCTTCGCTCACGACGGCCCCTTCGACACAGCCGCCGGAGACGGAGCCAAGAAAGTTGCCTTCATGGTCGATCACAAGGTGGCTGCCGACGGGGCGTGGTGCTGAGCCCCAGGTCTCGATGACCGTGGCAATGGCCACGCCCTTGCCGGTCGTCTTCCATTCCTGGGCCTTGCTCAGGATATCGTCGTCACTCGCGAGCATGGTCCATCTCCCTGATTGCGGACGGGCAATTGTATCCCAAGAGATATAAGGCTCCGGCTAGCAAAATCCAATGTTCCAGCCGGCATAGGCTCAAGCTGCCTGGGTAAGCCACAGTCGCGGGTCCGTGCTGCCCAGGGGCAGGTCCTGCGAAAGCGCCTTCACCAGATCGGCGATGGAGGCGAGATTATGGACTGGCCTGAATTCATCGACGAAGGGAAGCATGGCACGGATGCCTTGGGCGCGCGCCTCGAAGCGGTCGTAGCGCAGCAGTGGATTCAGCCAGATCAGCCGACGGCAGGATTTTTTCAGCCGTTCCATCTCGCGGGCAAGGTCGGTGCTGCTGTCGCGCTCGAGTCCATCGGTGAAGAGAATGACCGTCGGGCCCTGACCCAGGACGCGGCGCGACCACTGGCGATTGAAGTTGTGCAGGGATGTCGCGATGCGTGTGCCTCCCGACCAGTCTTCGACGGAACCGGAGCAGGCAGCGAGAGCCTCGTCAGGATCCTTGTGCTTCAGCGCACGAGTGACATTGGTCAGGCGTGTGCCGAACAGGAAGGTGTGCACATGGCCGCGCTGCTCTCCCAGTGCATGCAGAAAATGCAGGAAGATGCGCGTGTAGTCGCTCATGGAGCCCGAGATGTCGCAGATGGCCACGATGGGTGGATGACGAACCGCAGGCGCGCGAAATGAAAGATCGATCGTAGCTCCGCCGCTGCGCAGGGAATTGCGGAAGCTGCGGCGTGGGTCTATGCGGCCCTTGGCAGCCGGCTTGAAGCGGCGTGTCCTGACCAGATCACGATGCATGTCCATGCGGGCTATCGCATCCTTCGCAGCCTCGATCTCTTTGGTCGTCATCTGGGCAAAATCCTTGCGCTGCAGGACTTCCTGATCAGACATGGTGAGGCGGTAGTCGAGCTCGGTCTGAGGCTTTTCCTGTGGCTTGTTCTCGCGCTTGAAAAGAGCTTCGGAGACGCGGGTCGCACCAGCTTTGGGCTTGGCCTGTTCTGGTGCCTTGGGTTCTGCGAGGGGCGACATCATGGCAATGAGTTTGTCCACAAGTCCGCGCTTGCGCCAGTAAAGATCGAAGGCCTGATCATAGATCAGGCTGTGTTCGTGCTTCTTGACCAATACGGCGTGAAGAACGGTGCGAAAATCCTCGCGATCATGGATGCCAGAAGCCTCAAGGGCGCGCACGGAATCGATCACGCTACCAGGGCCCACGGGCAGTCCGGCCTCGCGCAATATGCGGGCAAAATAGAGCACGTTCTGCGCCAGTTTGCCGGTGCCCGTAGCGAGGAGGGCCTCATCCATCGATGTCGACCTCGCGGTCCTTGATGAGCAGGGTTGTCTTGCTCCCCACGCGAACGGCGGCGAGATGCTGGCCCTCGGCGAGATCGCTGGCCCATTCCTTCAGCTGCGAATAATAGGGCTCCTGCCGCCAGGAGTCCGGTCGGTCCGCATCCACTGAGGCCAGCATGGCATAGGGTGCAGGATCGTGCAGGACGAAACCGGCATTGCAGGGCTTCCAGCTCTCATCAAGCGAGGGCTCACGCCGCCAGTCGCAGAAAAAATTGCGGCAAGTTTCCGGGCGCGCATCGTAATTTGTGCAACCCTCGCCGGGCTTAAGGTACACGCAGTTCGAATAGCCTTCCTTGCCAATTTCGGCGATCGGGAAGACCTTGCAGCACATGTGGCATGTGCCACATGTGCGCCCGGGCAGGGCGCCAGCCGCTTCGTCCTCTGCCTCGCTCATACTTGCTTCCTTCAGACTGCCTTGAGCTCGGCGTGGACCTCGTCAATGAGCTCCTGCGCGCGCGTGCCCTGCATGCGGGCGATGTCGTCCTGGTACTTCAGCAGAACCCCAAGCGTATCGCTAACCTGTGCCGGATCGAGCGCCACCGCATCGAGTTCCGTCAGGGCTGTCGCCCAGTCGAGGGTCTCGGCGACGCCGGGCAGTTTGAAAAGGTCCTGCTTGCGCAGACGCTGCACGAAAGCAACGATTTCCTGCGTCAGGCGCACTGGCGCCTGGGGTACCTTGGCGGCAAGGATCGCAAGTTCGCGTTCTGCATCCGGATAATCGACCCAGTGATAGAGGCAGCGCCGCTTCAGCGCGTCATGGATCTCACGGGTGCGATTGGATGTGATGATCACAAGTGGTGCAGCATCGGCCTTGATCGTGCCGAGCTCCGGGATCGTCACCTGGAAGTCGGAGAGCAGTTCAAGCAGATAGGCTTCGAAGGCTTCGTCCGTGCGATCGAGTTCATCGATCAGCAACACCGGTGCACCGTTGGTGTGAGGCTCAAGGGCTTTCAGCAGCGGACGCTTGATGAGGTAGCGGTCCGAGAAGATATCGCCCTCGAGCCGGGAGCGGTCCGACTCACCTGCAGCCTCGCCGAGGCGGATCGCCATCATCTGCTGGGCATAGTTCCATTCATAGACGGCGGAAGCGACATCCAGGCCTTCGTAGCATTGCAGGCGGATGAGATCGCGGCCCAGTGAGGCTGCAAGCACCTTGGCGATCTCCGTCTTGCCAACGCCCGCCTCGCCTTCGAGCAGCAGCGGGCGGCCCATTTTCAGGGACAGGAAAAGCACGGTCGCAAGGGAACGGTCGGCAACGTAATCGGCGCCTGACAGAAGCGTCAGGGTTTCGTCGATGGAACTTGGAAGGGCAGGCGGCAAGGCGACCTCGGCTCGCGGTTTTCTGGCGGGCGGCCCGCCGGGCTTTACGTCCTAGTGGACCGGGAGGTCCGCGGTCCAGTCCATAAGCGGAATGGAACCATGAGCATGGTACGTGACTTGCAGCTTCAAGACCATACCGCAACCTGGAGGCCCCGCATGCTGTCACCCGCATTCCTGAGGACCCTGGCCGCCTTGGCCTGGCTTTGTGCAAGTCTGCCTGCCATTGCCGAGCCGATCCTGTTCGGGACCACCGGGCGAACCGATTCAACGACGATCGCTACCTTCATCGCCTTTGAGAACAAGTTCTTCGAGGCTGAAAAGCTGGAGGTCGAATGGATTACGGCGGGTTCGGCGGCCCGCGCGGTGCAGCAGACGGTGGCAGGCTCCCTGAACATCAGCATTGCCGCGACCGATGCAACGGTGCGCGCCTTTGCGGAAGGAGCTGGGCTGAAGATCGTGGCGGGGACGGTTCATGCGGCGCCTTTCCGGACGGTGGGCGCCAAGGGCGTGAAGGGATGGGCCGACCTCAAGGGTAAGACCATCTCAGTGGGTGGGCTGACCGATCAGACCCTCTTCTTCTTTCGCATCATGGCGCGCAAGAACGGGCTTGCCGACAAGGACTATGACCTGATCTTTGCAGGTACCACGCCTGCGCGCTTTGCCCAGCTCATGAGCGGGCAGGTCGGAGCGGCAGTCCTCACAAACCCAAACGACCTGATGGCGCTCGCCGATGGGTCTGTCGATCTTGGCTCTGCACCCGACTACGTCCCGGTTTGGTCGCAGAACAATGCCTTCGTCAACGAAGCATGGGCCAAGACACACCGCAGTCAGGTGGTAGCCTTTCTGCGTGTTCTGAAGAAATCGGTCGATGCCTTCTACGACCCGGCGCAGAAGGATCGAGTCATCGACATCATGGCGAAATAC
>CAISZN010000314.1 GCA_903889985.1 uncultured Hyphomicrobiales bacterium
AGGTGGACTCGATCCTGATCGACGAGGCGCGCACGCCGCTCATCATCTCGGGCCCCTCCGACGACAAGTCCGAGCTCTATAATTCCATCGACGGCATCATCCCGCAGCTCACGCGGGAACATTTCGACGTCGACGAGAAGCAGCGCACCGCCAACCTCACCGAGGCAGGCAACGAGAAGGTCGAAGAGCTGCTTGCGGAGACTGGCCTGCTCAAGGAGGGCTCGCTCTATGACGCGGCCAATGTCACCATCGTTCATCACGTCCAGCAGGCGCTGAAGGCCCATACGCTCTTCCAGCGCGACAAGGACTATATCGTGCGCAATGGCGAGGTCGTCATCATTGACGAATTCACCGGCCGCATGATGCCGGGCCGTCGCTATTCGGAAGGCCTGCACCAGGCGCTCGAGGCCAAGGAACACGTCCAGGTCATGCCTGAGAACGTGACGCTGGCCTCGATCACCTTCCAGAACTACTTCCGCCTCTACAGCAAGCTCGCTGGCATGACCGGCACGGCTGCAACCGAAGCAGACGAATTTGCCGAGATCTACAAGCTCGAAGTGGTCGAGATTCCGACCAACCGTGCCGTCAAGCGCCTCGACGAGGATGACGAGGTCTATCGCACCGGTGGTGAAAAGCTGAAGGCCATCGTGCGCGAGATCGAGGCGGCCAATGCCAAGATGCAGCCCATGCTCGTTGGCACGACCTCCATCGAGAAGTCCGAGCAGCTTGCCGACTTCCTGAAGCAGAACGGCTACAAGCAGATCGACTTCGAGACCGTGAGCGGCCTGCAGGCCCTCTATGCGTCTGCCCGCAGCGACAAGCCCTCCAAGCTCTTTGCTGTGCTGAACGCCCGCTTCCACGAGCAGGAAGCCTATATCGTGGCGGAAGCCGGTGTGCCCGGTGCCATCACCATCGCCACCAACATGGCCGGCCGTGGTACCGACATCCAGCTTGGCGGCAATGTCGAAATGCGCGTGCAGCAGGAATGCGCCGGCATCGAGGATGAAGCCGCAAAGGCTGCCAGGGAAGCCGAGATCCGGACCGAGATCGCCTCTTTCCGGGAAAAGGCGCTCGCGGCGGGAGGTCTCTACATCATTGGCACCGAGCGGCACGAGAGCCGCCGCATCGACAACCAGCTGCGCGGCCGCGCCGGCCGCCAGGGCGATCCGGGCCGCTCAAAGTTCTTCCTGTCCCTGCAGGACGACCTGATGCGCATCTTTGGGTCCGAGCGCATGGATTCGATGCTGACGCGCCTTGGCCTCAAGGAGGACGAGGCCATCGTCCATCCTTGGATCAACAAGGCGCTCGAGAAGGCGCAGCAGAAGGTCGAGGCGCGCAACTTCGACATCCGCAAGAACATCCTCAAGTACGACGACGTCATGAACGACCAGCGCAAGGTCGTCTTCGAGCAGCGCCGCGAGATGATGGCGCAGGAATCCCTCGAGGAGACCGTCGGCAACATGCGCGCCAATGTGGTCGATGACATTGTCACGCGCCACATCCCCAAGGATGCCTATCCGGAAGCCTGGGACATTGCGGGGCTCGATCTTGCCGTCAAGGAGACGCTCAATCTCGATCTGCCCGTGGCCGACTGGGCCAAGGAAGAGGGGATCGCCGACGAGGAGATTTCCGAGCGCCTGCACAAGGCGGTCGAGGAGTCCTATGCGCAGCGCGTGGAAAAGAACACGGCTGACGTGCAGCGCTATGTTGAAAAGCAGGTCGTCCTGCAGGTGCTCGACCATTTCTGGCGCGAACATCTCGTCATGCTCGATCACCTGCGTCAGGTCATCGGCTGGCGCGGCTATGCCCAGCGTGACCCGCTGAACGAATACAAGTCCGAGGCCTTCGAGCTGTTCGACAGCCTGATCACGCGCTGGCATGAGACCACGACCGGCCAGCTCATGCGCGTCGAGGTTGCCTTCGAGCAGCCGGAGGAACAGGCGCCGCCCATGTTCGCGGGTGCAGGTGACACGCTCACCGCCGAAGAACAAGCCCATATCGACGAGATCAATGCGCGCATCGCGGCGGGCGTCCTCTCGCCGCAGGCCTTGCTGGGGCCTCTGGCCCTGGCTGCCGAACGCTCGGATGCCGCGCAGCGTAACCCGAATGACCCCTCAAGCTGGGGCAAGGTCGGCCGCAACGAGCCCTGCCCCTGCGGGTCAGGCAAGAAATACAAGCACTGCCACGG
>CAISZN010000315.1 GCA_903889985.1 uncultured Hyphomicrobiales bacterium
ATGTGGGCGTATCTGCCCTGAACGACACGCCCGAGGCCCCTATTTCTGCGCCAGATATGGGCGCGCAAAATGACGCCCTGTCGGACCAGCTTGGCGGCCTCAGCCTGTCTGACGGAATGAAGCGCGGCGGCCTCGTTGCCGGCCGCTACCACCGCGACATCGGCGGCAGCCTGCCGTACAGTGGAGCGAGCAACGGCGTTGATGTCCCCAATGACCAGAGCACGGCAAAGCTTCAGACGTCGCAGCTGAAGACGCCCAACATGCCAGACACCGGCAAAGAGGCCGGAGCTGCGATGAAGGGCATCGGGTCGATCCTCGACCTGATCCCGGGCATGCAGCCGATTGGCATGGGCCTGCAGGCTGCCGGCACTGTGTCCAGCGCCTTTGCACGCGGCGGCGCTCCGTCGGGCGAAGACGACCAAGATCCGATGCCGTATAACAATGAGACTGGCGAATTTGAGGAGGGCGATCCGATCCTCCGCCTCGCCCTGAGGAAAATGAAGGGCGAGCCTGACGACGATCAGGACGATAGCGCCCCGGCCCCGGACGATCACGCGCCTCAGGGCCTCGCCGCCGGAGCCCCCAAGGTTGCTGCACCAGCACCTGCCGGCCTTGCCGCTGCCGCCCCGTCGACTGCCCCTGAAGACTCCGGGGATGTGGCCGACCGCATCCGCCGCGTCGAGGGCCTTGGCCATAACCCCCTATCGTCCGCTCAGGGCGCATTCCAGATGCTCCGCGGCACGTTCATCAATCAGTTCCGCAAGGCGTTCCCGCAACGCGCTGCGGGCATGAGCAATGATGACATTGCCGCGCTCCGCGACTCCCCCGAGGCAAGCCAGCTCAATGAGAGCCTCGGCCGGCACCTCGTCTCCGAAGAGGGCAATTACCTGCGCCAGAAGGGTCTGGGGGCGGACGCTGGCAACGTGTACCTTGCCCACTTTATGGGTCCGGCTGGCGCGACAACCCTCCTGCGCGCCAATCCCAGTGACCCCGTGGCCAATCACGTAGATCCCGGCGTTATCAAGGCGAATCCCTTCCTCGCCCACATGAGCGTGGGGGATGTGATCAACTGGACGCACAAGAAGATGCAGCCCGTAGCGCGGGCCTCTGGCGGCCTTGTTGGCCGCAAGGGCTACAGCGGGGAGGACGGGTACAGCGCCGTGCAGGGTGACCCCAACACGTCTGTGGGCCTTTACAATCCGAATATCGCAGACGGTCAGGAGGAAGAACCAAACACTGACGGAACTATGGATTCGAACCAGAAAAGCGCGTCTGACGAATCTCTGCAAAATGCGTTTTTCAGCGGGTATGGTGAAGCAAAGCCTGCGGGCGAAAAGTTTGACCTTCTACGTGGGCCGAAGAATTACATTGGCGACCTCGGTAGGGGTGACGCCAATGCGTGGCTCCCGCTCCTCGCGGGCGTCGGCGCAGCCTTCAGCGGACCGTACCGTGGGATCGTCGGTCTGGGCCGCGGTGTCGCAGCCGCAGCGCAGGAGGGCGAGGCAGCCCGCCAGTTTGGCCTGAGGCAGAAGCAGGTAGGATACGAGGGACAGCACGTTCGGAACGAAGCCATAAACGTCCAAAACGCGAGGGCAAAATTTCTTGCCGATCAAATCCAGCGCACTCAGCTTGGAGCTTACTCGCAAAATCCGATCTACGGCGCGAAGGCTCAGCAAGATCTTGAGGCGTACCGGGCGGAGCTTAGGGCTATTATCGCGAACGGCGGGGCGCCGCTTGCGCAAGACCCCGACGTGGCAAGGGCCCTGAGCGCCGGCACTTCGCAAGAGCCAACTGGCGTCACTGGGGTGCAGGGTGGCTCGGCGCCCGCCACGGGCGTGGCGGCAGGCGCGACGGCGCAGCAGCCCTACACAGCCGCCAACATGACAATGCCTGAATTTATGGCATTTCGTGCCCACCCAACATTTGACAATTTGCTACAAGCACGAAACGCCGAAATGTTCGCGGCAACTCATGGGTTCCCCGGAGAAGCCGAGCAATATCAGCATGTTATAAATAGTCGCATTCCCGAAGATCGTTTCCTTGCCGATAACGGGACTCTCCAGCCAAAATCTTCCCTAGCAACTTCGGCCAGCCCGGCGGCGCCCGCCCCCATTCAGGCGCCGAATGGTGCCCCGGCCATCCCCAGCGTAATGGATCGGCCGGAGAGCCACCACCGTGGCCACACGCCATTCGTGCCTGCGGGCGGGACCCCATCGAGAGAGGCCCCGGAAGATCAGTACGGACAGTCGCACTACATTCCGCACCTTCCTCAAACGGCCAGCCTCGACGACAATTACAACCCCGACAAGCTTACCGCGCAACTGGCTTCGTCTCGCAACCCCGGGGGGATCGACCCCCAAAGTCCGCGCGGGCAGCAGATCATGAGTCTGGCGCAAAGCATTCAATTGGGAGCCATCACGCCCCACGATGTGACTGGTGCCCCCAACGAGCAATGGCGCCGCTACTTCGAGCAAAAGAGAACGATGGAGGCCAACGCCAGCCACAGCCAAGACGTTGTTCGCGGGTATCGCCCCGTGGCTGCCAATGCCAGCACGGTGCTTGACAACACGAGGCGCGATACGCAGCTCCTCTTGGATGCCGCTCGCACAGTCAATATCTCGGGGACAGGGACTATCCCCGGGGCGGTGTCTGCTGAACTGCAACGCCTCGGCGTCGGTGATGGCACATCATTTTCTGCCCGGGACATTGGCCAGTACGTGAACAAGTCTGGGGAAGACATCCGCAACATCTTGCGGACTGCGGGAATTGACACGCCAGTATCCGTGACGCCCGGGAGCGCGGCGGCAACCCTCTACGACGGCGCCATGCTACGCCGGGCCGCGGCCAAAATGGTGTTCGACAAGGGGGCTGACTTCCGGAAGGCAGATGAAGCCCTTAAGACCAAGGGAGACCCCTTCACGGACATCGACCGCTTCAACGGGAACTGGAACGGGTCTCACAACATCCGTGACTATGTCGGCACGGAGGTCCACCAAAATGGGTTTATTGCCGGCATGAACAATGCCGACAAGATGAGGTATGCCCAATACCTTCCCGAAATCTCGCAAGACAAGAACCATACAGCGATTGACCCAAAGCAAAGGGGTATTGCAGAAAAGGGGTATTACCGCCTAAATGGTAAAATTGTTAAAGTAGAGAATGGTAAAGTCGTCGGCACTGTAGCCTACTAACTCGGAGAAGTAGTCATGCCTTCTTACCAAGACTGGATGGACTATTTTGCCGGAAGGCACAATGTCCCGTACAGCCCAAATGAAACTTGGGGCCAGTACCTCAAGGGCGCTGCATATAACGCCATTCCGGCCGTGCTGAAAAGTGTGCGTAGTACGGCCCTGACAGCCTCGGAGCTTGCGGCCGCCAGCGATCCAACACTCGCGCTCGCGACCAACTTGAAGGACGTGCAGTCCGGCGGCAATCGCGGAGAGAGGATTGTGTCAAACATGCAGCGCAATGCGCTGCGCCGCACTCAGGGTATTCCTGCGGGCGTGCTCCACGTTGTTGCGCACCCCGTTCAATCGTTTCACGATGACCCTGTCGGGGTGGCGATGCTGGCGCGCGGCGCTACGGGGCTGGCCCGATCTGGTCTAGGGGCGATGGCTGAGGGCGCGGATACCGCGGCATCAGGATTGTATCCCGGGTCTACCGGGGCCGTGGTGTTGAGGGGGACGGCAGTAGGGGCGCGCGGGGCGCAGCGGGCTGTCGGCACCATCGACTCAGCCCTATCGGCACCGCAAGCTGCCGTGAGGGCTCTTCGAAGAGTAAAGCCTGCGTCCGTATTCTCCCCCACCGCTGACAGCCCTACTTCCCTATCTCCGGAGGCGGAACGTGCAATCTCCGCGTCCGGCCTGTCGGATGTTGCGCAAGCGCGAGTGAGGTCAAATCCAACCCTCCTCAGGGAGTGGGAGAAAGTTTCCCAATACGGTAAAGACGGCAGGCCTATTGGTGTGTCTCCAGCAAGCCTCAGGCAGGCCATTCTGCAGCACTCCGGAGTGTCTCCCGAGAACGTATCCTACTCCGCCGCGGCGGGGGAGGTCCCAAAAAACGCGCAGACAGCTCTTGAGATGAACACCGCGGCACGGGGCGAACTCCCGTCCCGAAATGAAGCCGCGCCAAATAGCGGGGATGGGGTGAAATTTGGTAGTGGGGAAAATGCATACCTTGCCCGAGACGGCAAGGTGTATTCCCCAAGCGGGGTAGTGTTCAGCGATCCCGTCGGGGCATCCATTGCGAAGGCATACGGTATCGACTTGTCGGAGCCTCAGGTAGCGCGCCCCAATCTGAGCGATGTATCGGATATTGCCCACAACATTCTTGATGAAAGCGATGCCGCAGCCTCTGGGCAATTGAAAAAGGGCGCTTGGATTGGGTCGGCTGGGAAAATAGGGAAGGGGCTTGTGGACCTTGGGGCCACTGGCATTTCTGGGTATATAGGATCGAAGATAGACCCGTACTTTGGGGCGGCTATTGGGCCCGCAGTGGGGTATATGGCCGACCGAGCCCTTCAGGGCCCAGTGTCAAAAATGAGCGCAGGGAATCCTGCCGTTGAGGCATTTGGCGCCCCCCCAGCCCCCATCAACCACGGGTATTTGACCCCGCTGATGGCAGGCGTGGCGTCTGCGCGGCAGCCTGAGCACAATGACTACGACGGTGGCACCCAATATACAGACATTATCGCCCCCCCTCCGGAGTACTCCGGAAAAGGGGACGGAACACCTTCCGGCCCAAACAGCGGTGGCTACTCTGACATCGTTGCGCCAGCTCCCCAACCCCAAAACCAAGGAGGCCGCGTGGCGTACAAAAAGGGAGGAAAAGTCAGCCCGCACATCGAGCCGCTGGTGCAGGACCTGATGTCCCGCTATAAGCACGCGAAGAAGGC
>CAISZN010000316.1 GCA_903889985.1 uncultured Hyphomicrobiales bacterium
AATGTTCAGCTCTCACCGGCCGACTTGGGCAATGTTTCTGTGAGCTTGAGCTTGCAGGGAAGTGCACTTGATCTTCATCTCTCCGTTGATCAGGGCAAGACACGAGATCTGATCGAGCGAGACCGTCACGTCATATCTGACTCACTGTCTCAGGTTGGTTATTCGGTCGGGACGCTGACTGTCGAGCAGACGTCTTCGACGGGCAGCTCAAATATGAGCTCAGCCGGCCAGTCGTTTTCATCTAATACATCCCAAGACGGTTCATCAGGACGGCAATATAGTGGCTCAGGTTCTGGACAATCACCTGGCAATGGTCGCGGCAGCGCGTGGCTTGATCCTGAAGCTGTCCCTGTCCCTGCTTCTGGGCGGCCTTTACGTGGTCAGGGCGTCTTCATCTGAAGTAACAACCGGCTCGGGCCCAGGTCACACGCTGAACGACACCTATTGTGAACCTTCTGTGGTGCGGGCTTCGCAGGCACATGGGGTTCCGCTGGCCGTTCTATACGCCGTCGGATTGACCGAAACGGGTCAAAAAGGAAGACTTCAACCCTTCGCGCTGAACGTCGATGGGAAAGCATTTTTCCCACATAGCTTGGCTGAAGCTGTGGCAAGTGTTGCCAAATTCAAGGCCGGCGGCGCAAAGTTCATTGATATCGGCTGTATGCAGATCAACGAACGCTTTCATGGAAGCAAGTTCAGCTCCCTCACCGATATGTTCGATACGTCGCGGAATGTGGACTATGCCGCGCGCTTCCTTAAGGAGCTGAGATCTCGTGAGGCGACCTGGACTATGGCTGTCGCGCGATACAATGCAGGTCCAAACAATGACCCAGCGCAGAAAAAGTATGTGTGTGCGGTGATTGGAAATATGGTCCGAAGTGGCTTTGGCTCCTGGACTGATGCGGCAAGAAGCTTCTGCTCCTAAAAGTTTGCTGCCCGAAAGATCTCAAATAACGCATCAAATAAATACCGTGTAATATCTGCTATCAATTGAGCTTGGTTAAAAATTCGTTAAAAACAAATGAAGAAGTTTCATGAATTGAGTGAACAGATGTCAAGAAACCAGAAAATCCAGTTCGAAGATTTATATGTGCTGGCTTTTACCATTCATTCAAAGCGATATGCGAGGATATTCAAGTGAAGCCGTGGGAGTTCCAGCTCTGGCTGTGTTCGCAATGGGATCAATTCTGAGGGCTGAAGCCGAATATCTACTTCATCTCTAGTTCTTGGAAGTGGTGCCGATGAAGGGAATTCAACTCACTCAAGGTTCGGGCAAGGCGGATGAGGGCTTACTGTTGAGTGCCTTATTAGGAGCGGACCCATGAGCCTGTTTGGAGCCTTGTTGACGAGTGTATCTGGCATGAATGCCCAGTCAGTCGGCCTTGGGTCTATTGCCGATAACATATCTAACTCCAGTACGATTGGCTACAAACGCTCAACGGCGGACTTTGAGACCCTGATGGGATCCCAAACAAACACCCAATATGCTGGCGGGGGCGTTATCAGTTCTGTGCATTATACGGCAACCGAACAAGGAACAATCGAGAGTACCAGCAATACGACCGACCTTGCAGTACAAGGCAACGGCTTCTTCGTTGTTTCCAACAAGGAGGGCGCCAACTTTATGACTCGTGCTGGCGAGTTTGTCCCAGATAGCTCAGGCAATCTCGTGAATACGGCGGGGTTCTATCTGATGGGGCAGAACATCCAGTCGACGGGTGCAAGCGCTTCCGTGCCTGGTGTTGCAGCGCTCCAGAAGGTTAACATCAATCAGACAGCACTTACAGCAGTCGCTTCAACTACCGCAACTTTCAGCGCCAACCTTCCTTCGACGGCGACGGTCGTGGCGGCAGCTAACCTCCCATCAACCAATTCAGCGTCAGCCCAGTACACGGCAAGCAATTCGCTGGTTGCTTATGACGATCTGGGTAATCCCGTAACGCTTGATCTCTATTTCGCTAAAACAGCTGATAATACATGGGAAGCTACAGTCTATAACCGCGCCGACGCATCAGCGTCGGGTAGCTTTCCTTATGCAAACCCTGCTCTGGCAACGGAGACACTGAATTTCGATCCTACGACTGGCGCAACGACCGGTGCGACGCCATTATCCGTTGCTATACCGAACGGACAAACTTTAAGCCTGAACCTTGGTGCTTCAACTCAGCTCGCGTCTCAATTTTCTGTTCAGGCCACAGCCATCGATGGCCATGCACCGAGCAGTGTTGATCATATTGAGATCGACAAAACCGGTTTGCTATCGGCGGTTTATCAAAGTGGTGCAAAGGTCGACTTGTACAGAATACCGCTGGCAACCGTTGTTAGTCCGGATCGTTTGAATTCCATGGATGGGAATGTCTATGGGACAAATTCTGAATCCGGCGATATGCGCATCGGTGCTGCCCAGTCATCCGGCTTCGGGACCGTCATGTCATCTTCCTTGGAGCAGTCAACTGTCGATCTTGGTGCTGAACTCACGAATATGATCGCAACGCAACGTGCCTATACAGCCAATACTAAAGTATTTCAGGCGGCAGCTGACTTGCTCGACGTCATCAACAATTTCAAAGTCTAACCAGTAGGAGTAAGGATCCATGAGCCTGTCTGCGGCATTGGTCGGCGCGAATGTAGCGCTGTCGAACGCGTCGCGTCAGATCGCGGTCGTGTCCGGCAATATCGATGGCGCAAATGTTCCGGGCTATGCGCGCAAGACCCTGCTTCTGGAAACCGGCCCCGATGGCTACGCAGAAGCCGTAGCAATTGGTCGAGCAACCGAGCAGGCTCTTCAGACCGCTTCGATGGATGCAACTTCCAAGGCTTCTGGAGCTGCGGCTTTATCGGGCGTTTATGATCAGCTCGAACAAGTTTTTGGCGCAACAAGCAGCAGCAATCCAATGGCGATGCTGTCAACGCTTCAGAATTCGCTGCAACAGCTGTCCTCACAGCCGTCAAACGTTGCAGCTGCCAGCTCCGTCGTCCAGCAAGCTCAGACCATGGTTGATGCACTTCACAGTGCAATGACCCAGATTACAGGAATTCGGCAGCAGGCAAATGACCAGCTGGGGGATGCAGTCAAAACGCTGAACAGCCTTCTCGGTCAGTTTCAGACCGTCAATACTGCGATCACGGCGGGAACTGGAACGTCTACCGACATCACGTCGCAACTGGACCAGCGTGACACGATCCTGTCTCAGATCTCGCAGTATGTTGGTGTATCCGCTGTTCAGCGACCTGATGGCAGCATGGCGCTCTATACGGATTCAGGTGTCGTCATGTTCGACGGCATTCCTCGCGAGGTAAAGCTCGCACCTGGAGCCCTGACAACTGGCGCGGCTGGGCCAACCTTGACGATCGATGGTACTGACGTCACCTCCAGCACCTCACCGATGAAGTTGCAGACCGGGACTATCGCTGCTTTGATCCAGGCGCGGGATCAGACTGCCGTCAATGCGCAGTCACAACTCGATGAACTCGCAAGAAATCTGATCAACGGATTTGCCGAAAAAGATCCAGCTGGTGTTCAGCCAGATCAAGCAGGTATGTTTACCAACGCTGGCTCCGTCACCCTTCCGGGAAATGCATTGGTTACAGGTCTGGCTGGTAGCATTTCTATCGCAGACTCGGTCAAGAATAATCCAATGCTGGTCAGGGATGGTGGAATTTCTGGTGCTGCCTATACGATGAACACAACGAACGCGGTGGAATATAGCGATCGCATCAACCAGTTGATCGATGTGTTTAATGCACCGCAAAGTTTTGATCCCTCGGTTTCCCTCGTCGGTACGGCAAGCCTGACTTCATATGCCTCTTCAACGATGAACATTTTTGAAGCTGCGCGCCAAAAGGCGACGCAGTCTGCATCCGAGACGAAGGTCACGCAGGATCGGGCCACCCAGACACTGTCGAATGCAACTGGGGTCAATATGGATGACGAGACCAGCAAAATGTTGGAAATCCAGCGATCTTATCAGCTGGCGGCAAAGATGGTCTCTACGATCGACGGAATGTTCCAGTCCCTCCTGACTTCTGTGGGGCGGTAATGACCGTAAACACAACTTCTAGTTACGCAATCAGCTACGGCATGCGAACGCAGGTCATGCGATTGCAGTCTGACCTGACCAAGGCGCAAGCCGAGGCCTCTTCGGGGCAAATCCAGGATATTGGTCTAGCTCAGGGGCTTTCAACCGCCCGTACACTGGGGTTCGACTATCAACAGACCCAAATCTCGACGATTATCGACACAAATCAAATCGCCGGTAGTCGCCTCGATACGACAAACCAGGCTTTGACCCAGCTGCTATCAATTGCACAAAGCTTCACGACGCAGCTTACCAGTGTGAAAACGAGCCAATCAGATCCGAGTGTTTTAGTGACGCAGGCAAAAGCCAGCCTGCAATCGGTCATCAGTGCACTTTCGACTACTTTCGCCGGAGCCTATGTTTTCTCCGGCGTGACATCAAACATCCAGCCTGTGCCGAATTATCCCGGCTCGCCCTCAAGTGACGGAAAGCTGGCCGTAGACGCTGCTTTTCAGAATGCCTTCTCTATCAATCAGAGCAATCCTGGCGTGGCCAATATCACGGACACGGCAATGAAGAGCTTCCTCGATAACAACTTCCCACAGCTCTTCAATGATAGCGGCTGGTCATCCTTCTTCAAAGGCTCATCTACGCAACTTACTTCCCGCGTTGGAATCGACGATTCGTCTTCAGCATCGGTGACGGCTAACGACCAGGGTATACGTGATCTGGTACAATCCCTTGTAGCGGTCAGTGATCTTGGCGGCGAGAATATGAATACAACGACTTTTGGCGTGGTGATCGATAAGGCTATCCAACTGGCAGGGTCGGCGCAGACCGGTATTACATCGATGCAGACGCAGGTCGGCCTGATGCAGTCGAAGATCAAGTCCTCAACGGACAATCTTACTGCCCAGAAGGATATCATGCAGAAGGCCTATACGCAGGCGACATCTGTTGACCAATATGAAGTTGCGACGCGTGTGAACCAGCTCACAACCCAGCTGCAAACAGCATATTCCCTGACGTCTCGTATGCAGCAGTTATCGCTTCTGCAGTATCTTCCTGTCGCCTGATCACCTTTAGTCTGAGGCCGCATGTATCAATTTCGTTATGAAGAAGCGATCGAGGACGACTTCAGCCGGGGCCGTGCTGAAGAAAGGCGCGCCTTTGATCATGCCATTCTTCTTTTGCGTCAGGCGGAGGAAGATGGAGTCCTGTCGCGGAGCGGGGCCGAAGCCCTGTACTTCCTCCAGCGCCTCTGGAACATCTTGCTTGATGATCTGGCCGGAGAAGAGAACGACCTTCCAGATCAACTCAAGGCTAACCTGATATCGATCGGTATATGGGTGATGAAGGAGATCACCGCGATTCGGCTGGGCAAGGTGACGTCCTTTGCGGGTCTGATTGACATCAATACGATCATTCGCAATGGGCTCGAGTGAGGTGACATGCAGATTTCTCTTCGAGCAGGATCAAAGCTTTACCTGAACGGGGCCGTTATCAAGGTCGACCGCAAGGTCAATATCGAGCTGATGAACGATGTTGTTTTCCTGCTGGAATCACATGTTCTGCAGCCTGATGAGGCGAATTCACCCCTGAAGCAGCTTTATTTTGTTATTCAGACGATCCTGATGGACCCTTCGGGCGCCGCTGAGGCCAAGTCAATGGTTGATGCAATGCTGCTCAAGTTGGCGCACACGTTCGAAAACCGCGATGTCCTTTGGGGACTTCAGGAAGTGAGCGCACATTTGAAAGCCAACAGGCCTTTTGATGCGCTTAAAACAGTACGCAACCTTTTCGCCATCGAGGCGCAAATCCTCGCCGAGCGCCCGGTCAATCAGGCGCCTAACTGCGCAGCCTAGGAGTCCGTCATGACCGTTTCTGCAGTCTCTTCCACCACTGCCAGTTCATCTCAAAGCTCTTCCGTCACTCAGGCCGCCTCGAATTTGGTAGATTACAATTCGTTTCTGAAGCTGCTTGTGGCCCAGATGCAGAATCAAGATCCGATGAACCCGACTGATTCGACCCAGTATCTCTCTCAGCTGGCGTCGTTTTCGTCGGTTGAGCAGGCTGTCCAAACCAATTCCAAGCTGGACCAATTGCTCCAGACAAGCAGTCTCAATCAGGCCGATGCGCTGATTGGCCATACCCTCAGCAACTCCGATGGGTCGGTTACCGGCAAGGTTGTGTCCGTAACTTATGCGAGTAACGGCTTGACCGCCCTTCTCGACTCAGGCGCTAGCCTACCTGTTACGACGGACTTGACGGTATCATGAGATGAATGAGGCAGATGCGCTTGAAGTCGTCCGAAACGCTCTTTGGACGGTGATCATAGCATCTGGCCCTGCAGTTGTGGCGGCCATGGCGATCGGTGTTGTCATTGCCCTATTCCAAGCCTTGACCCAGGTTCAGGAAGTCACCCTGACATTCGTCCCCAAGATACTTGCAGTCATTTTTGTTGTTACGGTAGCGGCCCCTTTCATCGGGGAGCAGGTTTTTGCCTTCACGCAGCAAGTCTATTCGCGAATCGAGACCGGCTTCACACGCTGACCGGGCGAGATTTTCGAGAGTAAGGCAGAGCCGAGGGCGTAATGAGCAGGGCAACGACGGCATCGACGGTTCTACCCGCGATTGAGGTCAAGCAGCCGCGTGACTTCTATTTTGCGACTGCAGTCGTTATCATAATTGCGTTTTTCTTCCTGCCTATCCCTCCTTTCCTGATCGACTTTGGCCTTGCGCTTTCAATTGCGCTGGCCGTCTCCATCCTCATGCTTTCATTGTGGATTCAGAAGCCACTTGAGTTCTCCTCCTTTCCAACGATTCTGCTCGTTGCAACCATCCTGCGTCTCGCACTCAACTTG
The DNA here is from genome assembly GCA_903889985.1 of uncultured Hyphomicrobiales bacterium. Lineage (GTDB taxonomy): Bacteria > Pseudomonadota > Alphaproteobacteria > Rhizobiales > Beijerinckiaceae > Terripilifer. The sequence continues at coordinate 6,884 of CAISZN010000316.1, forward strand.
GCCTCAACGCGCATGATCCTGTCTCATGGCGCTGAGGGTATCACCGCCGCAGGCTATATTATTGGCGGGTTTTCGACGCTCGTGATGGGTGGCGACTTCGCTATCGGGATTATCGTTTTCATTATTCTTGTGACAGTGAACTTCCTCGTCATCACGAAGGGTGCGACACGTATTGCCGAAGTTGGCGCCCGCTTTACACTTGATGCTATTCCCGGCAAGCAGATGGCAATCGACGCCGACCTGTCAGCAGGAATGATCGATGAGCATGAGGCCCGTCGCCGTCGTCGCGAACTAGAAGAAGAAAGCGCGTTTTTCGGTGCCATGGACGGTGCCTCGAAATTCGTTCGTGGCGATGCCATTGCGGGCATCATCATTCTTTGCGTCAATATTTTCGGCGGGATGATGCTAGGCGTCTTCCGCCATAATATGCCTTTCGGCCAAGCTGCTGATGTTTTCACCAAGCTTTCCGTTGGCGAAGGCCTGGTCGCACAGATTCCAGCGCTGATCGTGTCTCTGGGCGCTGGTTTGCTCGTGTCCAAGGGGGGCGTTCGGGGATCGGCAGAGCAGGCGATCCTGGGTCAGTTTACACAATATCCGCGCGCGATGATGGTTGCGGCGGGGCTGCTTTTCGCACTTGCCTTGATGCCCGGTCTGCCTTTCATGCCTTTCGCGACGCTCGGTTCAATCCTGGCGTTGGGATCGCGCTTCAAACCTTTGACCGAGGCGCTTGATCAGGTTGCTCCAGCCCCGGAATCTCAGGCACCCGATGCCAGGGATACGATGAGGGAATATCTTCGGACTCCGGAGATGGAACTGTGCTTTGGTCGTCAGCTCGCTGCAAAACTCGTTGTCGATCATGAGCAACTTGCAGTGCGGGTCACAAAGCTCAGGCGAAAGTTTGCCAAGGAGTACGGATTCATTGTTCCGGAGATCAAACTCACGGACAGTCTATCAACTCCGCCGCGGGGATATGAAATCAAGATTCACGGGACGGTCGTTGGGCGGGGTGAATTGCGCCCCGGTGAGGTGCTGGTTGTGACTGGCGATGGGCCCGCACCCGCCTATCCGGGGGATGAGGTTCAAGAACCTGCCTTCGGACTCAAGGCTTATTGGATTGCTCAAACGTTCCAGTCGCAGCTCAAGAGCGAAGGCTTTGTTCCTGTTGATGGGCTATCGGTTCTGTTGACCCATTTGAGCGAAGTTGTTCGGAACAATCTGTCGCAACTGCTTTCTTATAAGGACATGCGTGCGCTGGTTGATCGGCTGGACCCCGAATACAAAAAGCTCGTCGAGGATCTTTGCCCGGCCCAGATCTCATTCCCCGGGTTGCAGTCCGTGCTGAAGCTTTTGCTGGCTGAACGGGTTTCGATTCGAAACCTTCATCTGGTTCTTGAGGCGATTGCTGAAATTGCACCTCATGTCAGGCGCGCAGAGCAGGTTGCTGAGCATGTTCGAATCAAGCTGGCGCAACAGATCTGCGGGGACATCAGCCAGGATGGCGTTCTGAAAGTATTGCGTCTTGGGGCCAGATGGGATTTGGCTTTCCATCAGAGCCTGAAGCGGGACCCCCGAGGCGAGGTGCTGGAATTCGATCTCGATCCGCGCCTTCTCGAAGAATTCAGCACGGAGGCAGGGACTGTCATCCGATCCAAGATGTCCGCAGGGCATCGATTTGCGATCCTGACAGCATCCGAGTCACGTCCCTATGTTCGCATGATTATCGAGCGACTGTTTCCGACACTTCCGGTCCTTTCCCATGCGGAGGTTGCGCGGGGCGTCCAGGTATCTTCGCTGGGATCGGTCTCTTGAATGAAGCAGCTCAAGACTTCGTCTTGGCGGGTTTCCTGATCTTCTGCAGAATCGGGACATGTCTTGTTTTGCTTCCGACATTCTCGAGTCCGCGCATTCCTATGCAGGCGCGTATTTATGTAGCTGCCGGACTGTCTCTGGCTCTGTCGCCACTGATATTCGATACCTTGCGGGACCTGATCCATCAGCGTAACGATATTGAACGCATTGGGCTTGTCTTTACGGAACTCGTCACCGGAGGGACAATTGCAGGATTGGCGCGTATCGTTTTTTCGGCAATAGAGTCTGCAGCTCAGGCTATTTCATCGCTTGCAGGCCTGACTGGAATTTTCAACCAGGAAGTAGCGAGTGACGAAACGGGAACGCCACTCACATCGCTTCTGTCCCTCTCGGCAACAGTGATCATCTTTGCGGCGGATTTGCACGTCCAGATGTTCCAAGGTCTTCTGGATTCCTATGTGGCGTTTCCGCCGGACACACCTTTGAGTTTCGTCGTTGATCTAGATCGCGTACGGCAGGTTTTTACAGCTTCTTTCTACATCGTCCTGCAGCTCTGCGGACCGTTTGTCCTCTTTGCCCTGATTTTCAATTTTGCATTGGGGCTCCTGAACAAGCTGGTTCCTAATATTCCGGTCTATTTTATTGCATCGCCGTTTACGGCTGCTGGCGGACTTTTACTTTTGCAGCTGCTGATAAAGCCAACCATGACGCTTTTTATAGCGGCCTTTGCCGGCTGGCTGGCCTGGAAATAGCCATGAAGAAGCGGCTTGATGCAGTGCGGCGACTGACGAAGCTCCAGGACCAGAAGGTCCGGCTCGCCGAAATGGAGCTTGTGCAGGCGCAGAAGGCCCTGGCCGACCTGATCGAGGAGGAGAGGGCTCTTCATGATCAGATTGAACGGACTTTTGGGGGGAACTCCCAGATCGTAGATCTCTTATTCCGTCGCCTCGACCATCTTGCAAAAAGCCGTGCTACTGCGCAGGCGCACATCGAGACGGCCTTTGGTAAACTAACTGCTGAAAAACTCCGTGGGGAGACTGCAAACAGGCTTGGGGAAGATCTGGATGCTCAGGTCAAGGAGCAACAGGAGCGGAAAGATCTTACAGAAGTCATAGAGCGGGTCGGTCGAGAGACCGGTTCCAGTTTCCGATAAGCCTTTGATGCGATGGTGACGTCTCGGAGCTTGATCCATGTCCATCAGCATTTCATCCGATCTTGTTCTTGATGTCGCCAGGGCTGCCGATCCGGGCCGTGTGGCAAAGGCATCCGCAGAGCTGAACAATGGCATACCGGTTGCTGACAGTCTTACGCCAACCGGCACTGTTGCTCGAAGTTCAGCAAGTTTTTCGTCCTATCTCAACCAACAGGTTAGCATGCGGATGCCTTCTTCTGGCGCAAATGCACCATTAAGCCCGGAAAAGAAAGCAGCTAACGAGCTGGAAACCCTTTTGCTTCAGCAGATGATTGAAACCATGCTGCCGAAGTCCGATGGTCCGGCATTTGGAAAAGGCACGGCAGGTGCTGTTTGGCGGTCCATGATGGCTGAACATGTGGCAAGGCAAGTAACGGCAAGCGGCGAGATTAATCTTGCCCAGATTTTGACGCGCAAATCAGGCACATGAAGTCGGGTCGGGGAGCCTGGAGAAACAAATGTACAGGACAATGGAAGGTATGGTGAATCGTCAGCCACCACCCCAGCCTGGATCGGCGAGGCTTGGCATATTCCTGCAGGCCGTCGCTCGGGTTGAGGAGACTTTGCAGGCAGAGTCTGTGATCATTTCAGAATATCGAAATGACGAGTTACCGGCGCTCAATGAGCGCAAGACCCGTGCCCTTTTCGACTTGGACCGTGCCATCAAGGGGCTGCAGCCCGAAGAGGTGAGTGAGGACGCCTGGGCCCGCGTGCGTCATCTGCGAGATACTCTCGAGGAGAGCCGCAAGCTGCTTCTCATTCATTTGACGGCAGCGCAGGAAATTTCTGCCTTGATCGAAAAGGTCATGGCAGAGTCCGACTCTGATGGAACCTATAACTTCGCCACCTTCAAGCGGTCCTGATCAATGTGGAAGGGACTTATTATCGGGCTCTGGGGTTGCCTTGTTGCAGCGGGCTCGAGCTATGCGGTCGTGTTCATGCAGAACAAGAAGGCGACTGCGGTCGCCGAGGCGCCGGCCGTTCCCGCCGATAAGCTCGAGAGGAGAAAGGCTCCTCCACTGACGGTTCCTGTCGTTCTGGAAGGTCGTCTGCAAGGCTATTTGATCGTCCAGTTGGCCCTCATGGGAATGGCCCAGGGCATGAAGTCACAGGCCGTTCCGCCCGAGGTCCTGCTGTCTTCTGAAGCATTCAATATTCTTTTTTCGGATGATCGCATCGACTTCCGCAAGCTTGAAAAATACGACCTGAAGGCCTTCACCGAAGAGGCACGCAGTCGTCTGGTGAAGCGTGTCGGCGAGGGGGTCGTTACTGAAGTCATGGTCGATGACTTCAATTATGTTTCCAAGGACGATCTGAGAAAGTGATCTATATAACGCGCTTCGCCGCTGTAAAATGCGCTGGCGTGACGCGCTTTAGAACCTGGGTGTCGCCAATTTGCTCCATAGGCTCCGGACGCATGTGCTCGCGAACCAGGCTAGCTGGATTCAGTTTTTGTAGCGTGGGTGTCAGAGGTCGATCTTCATGAGTTGAAGCAACCTCTTCACGCTGCGCGAGTTCCGAGACCTCATCGATTGAACGCTGCAGACTTTGCAGAGCGCGAAATTCCGTGTTCTGCATGAGACGCTCGGTGATCTCGTCACGCAGGGTGATGAGCGATTTAAGGATGTAGGCCGGCACAGTCGCCTCCATGGTCAGCTGCACGCAAGGCTAATGGCGCTGTCTGGAGCGAAGCTGGTGGCCTAAAGGATTCGTTAACGCCATCCACATAGCGTCGCCTGCGGCCGGTCGAATGTGGGGAGCCATGCTGGACGAGGATCGACGATTGGGAGGCCGACGCCGAACCCGCCTGAGGGCTGGGCGGGTCGCAGATTATCGTTGCCGATTCCTGGTGGAATGCTTCATTCGTGACCGGGGCTTGCGCGGTGCAAAGATCGAGCTGATCAGGGACGTCAGGATTCCGGAGCTCATATGGCTCTTTTCAGACGATACATGTCTGTTTTCTGCAGCTCGAGTTGTCTGGCGCAAGGGTAAGGAAGTTGGCCTGATCCTGCGCGGCGAATGTAGCCTCGAGGAGGTTCGCAAAAGCGATCTTTCGGCTCTTGCAAGGCCGCTTTATGCGATGCCGAAGCATAGTAATTAACCCTGTTTCAGAGAGGTTTCCTGGCTTATAACGTCATTAAACTTGGTGCCGTAGCCTCAAGCGTTGTGGGGCTCTTCCGGGCCTCAAGGCTTGCGGAGGCTGTCCATGACGTCCTTTCAGATCCTTGCTGTGCTCGCATGTTCCATGATGTTCTTGTCTCAGGCCTCACTGAGTTTGGGGAGGCAACCTGAGCCTATTCGTCTTAAATTGCCAAAGGACTAGTCGCCGTGCAAACCTCGCTGCACCGGGAGGGCTGGGCCCTTCGAGCCTTTCGCTCACTGTTTCACATGGCCACCCTGATAGGTTTGGTGACCCTTGGTGTTTGCTGGATTGCCATTAGCCTCTATCTAGTTGATCAACGCAATCACACGACAGAGTCAGCTGAGCAGAATGGAGCCAATCTGGCTCGAGCGTTCGAGGAACAGATTGCTCGCTCCATCAAGAGTGTTGACCAGGCGCTGCTGTTTGTTCGAGCTCAATTCCAGCGTGAACCAGATACTTTTGATCTGCAGACCTGGGGGCAGAATGATTATTATTTGCGAGACCTAGCCGTTCAGCTTGCCATTATCAATGCAAATGGCTTCTTGCGCGCCTCTAACGCAGATACATCGGCGGCGGCAGTCGATCTGAGCGATCGTGAGCACTTCAGGTTTCACGTCAACCGTCCGACAGACGACCTTTTCATCAGCAAGCCAGTCCTTGGTCGAGTCACAAATAAGTGGACTATTCAGCTAACCCGCAAGCTCCGCAAGCCAGATGGAAGTTTTGGTGGCGTGCTGGTTGCATCCATTGATCCGGGATACCTGTCGAAATTCTATGAATCCATCGATGTTGGCCGGGGTGGTGGCATCACCTTGATTGGCACTGACGGTATTATCCGTGCTCGTGGTGCTCGCAGTGGAGATGATCTCGGCAAGGAGATCACCAGCAAATTTCTGCTTGATCTGGCAGCGCAGAAGCCAGCGGGGACATATCTTGGGGCAGGGGCCGTCGACGGCGTTCCGCGCCTCGTAAGCTATCGGAAGGTCAAGGATTTCCCGTTAATTGTCACGGTGGCCCTTGATCCCGTGGAGATTTATGCATCGTTCAACGAAAGCCGATCCAAGCTGATCAAGACCGGCGGTGTGTTTTCTGCCTTTGTCTTCCTGGCGATTGCATGGGCTAGTCGCCAGAAGCTGCGTCTTGAGTCCACCCAGCATGCACTGATCGATAAGTCTGAAACGCTCGGATCAACACTGGCAAATATGAGCCAGGGTGTCATCGTCGTGGATGACGATGGAAAGGTCGTGGTGCTCAACGATCAGGCCCTGTCGATTCTGGAAATCTCTCCGGAGGATTATATTGTTCCCTTCGAGTTTTCACTTCTGTCGCGCCTCGAATTTGAGCGACGGCAGGAGCCGGCTGGTTTTGATCCTGAGGGTACTTCAGTTTCTGGAGGTGTCGAATGGGTGATGCCTGGCGGCAAGATTGTCGAAGTTCGGGAAGCCTCGCTTCCATCTGGTGGTGAAATTATCACGCTGACTGACGTAACCCGCAGGCGGCATTATCAGCAGAATCTCGAAGAAGCCCTGGAGCGCGCGGAAACAGCCAGCAGGGCCCGCAGCAGCTTCCTTGCCAACATGAGCCACGAGATGCGCACGCCGCTGAATGGCGTCATCTCGATGACTGATCTGCTGACGGAAACGCACCTTGACGGAGATCAGCAGCACTATGTCGATGTAGCAAAGTCTTCGGCCGAGCATCTGCTACAGCTCATCGATGATATTCTCGATGTATCCAAACTTGAGGCGGATCAGGTCAAATTCGAGACGCTTACATTTGATGTTCATGCTGTCGTGAATGATGCATTGGAGATTGTTGCACCAAAGGCGCATGAGAAAGGCCTGACAGTCGGCGCCTTTATCGCGCCGGCGATTCCTCGACAGCTTCTTGGGGATCCGGGTCGAATCCGTCAGATCCTGATCAATCTTCTTGGGAATGGCGTGAAGTTTACAGCAAGCGGGCATGTTCATGTCGAGGTTGCTGCAGATTGGTCCTCTGATCATACCCTCGTATTGCGCTTCGACGTGGAAGACACCGGCATTGGAATTCCAGCAGAGCATCTTCCCGCGCTGTTCCGTGAGTTCTCGCAAATCGATAGTTCCATTTCTCGCCGATATGGCGGAACGGGTCTTGGACTGTCCATTTGTCGCAAACTAGCGAGCCGTATGGGTGGTTCAATTTCCATTGAGAGCGAAGTGGGACGTGGAACGACCTTCCATGTCATCTTGCCGCTGTTGTTGCCGGACGATGCGCCAGCGAGTCTGACGCAGGGTGGTCTGGAAGACATTCGTGTCGGGCTGATCTCCAGGGATTCATACTTTATTGCGTTGCTTTCGCGACAGATTGAGGGCGCCGGTGGTCAAGTCGAGGTTTTCAAGGATTTTACATCTGCATCAAAATCACTGTCTGCCGGAATTCATGGCTCGCTGCGCCCCGTTCTGATCGTTGATCTCGATGAGAATACCGAGGTCCTGTCGATTCCATTCACGCAGTCAGGTCCTTTTGCGATCCTCCCGATTTCAGCGAACAGGGCGAATTCCTTTGCTGGGGTTACGCTTGACTGGCTGCTACGCAAGCCACTTTCCCAGGATGTTCTGGTTCAGCAGTTGGGAGACATAGCCAGAGGGATTTCCTTGCGGTCGGACTCTGTTTCTTTGCCCAAGGTTCAGGAAACTGCGACCCTCAGCCTGCCTTTCAAGATCCTCGTAGCAGAGGACAATCTGACTAACCAGTTTGCCATCCGCCGGATCCTTGAAAACATGGGTGCCCATGTCACCGTGGTGCCGAACGGCAAGGAGGCCGTGGATAGCGTTGCACAGGAGCGCTATGATGTTGTGCTCATGGACATGATGATGCCGGAGATGGACGGCCTGTCAGCCACGCGCGCAATTCGTCAACTGCCAGCTCCAGCATGCCATGTGCCGATCGTTGCCTTGACTGCGAATGCTTTCAAGGAAGATCAGGAAGCAGCAATTGCTTCAGGCATGGATGGTTTCACAACCAAGCCAACCAATCGCACGAAGCTTCACGCTGCAGTGCGGGATGTCCTGCAATCTGAGAATAGCGCATCATATAATACGTCGCTGACTGAAGGCATTCCTGATGACACTCTTGATTCCGAGCTGCTTTCCAGCTTTTTGACGGAAATGGGCGAGGATGCAAAGCTTGCAATTGACCAGTTCATTTCTGATGTCGAAGAGCGCTTCGTCCGCATCCGTCAGGCTGGAAGCAAGGCTGCCATTGTTGAACGCGATAGTCATGCGATCAAGTCTGCCGCTGGCATGCTCGGTCTCAAACGTCTGGCCAAGGCAGCAGCGGAACTGGAAAAATTATGCAAGGCGGAGCGAGAGGCCACAGTGCAGCATGAGGTCGAGGCTCTTCGCAAAACATTCGATGACGCCAGGGTTCTGCTGGCCAATGTCGCTTGATCATTATAGCCGCAGCCAAAGCGAAACGAGCGTGCCTTTTCCCGAATAGACATTTCGGCCAGA
>CAISZN010000317.1 GCA_903889985.1 uncultured Hyphomicrobiales bacterium
GCTGACACCCAAGGCGTCGATCGCGGATGGGACTCCGGCAATGTCTCGGACAATCGCCAGCCAGCCAATGGGATCAGAAACAGATAGCCGGGCGCCGCCCAGTGAAAAAAGGTGTTGGGTGACCAGGCTGCGGCGATTGTCACGATGACGATGGGCCCGGAGGCCAGCAACAGCAGAAACCAGAGGCGAGGGTCACGGGTGTGTTCCCGCAGCAGGACTGCTGCCGCGTGAACACAGGTCCACCAGACTAGGGGAAACATGAACACCGCCTGCCCGGCGAGGGCGACCAGCGGCATCCAGATGCGCAGATGGACGAGGCCTGCCCTGCTGCCCTGGAACGCCAGTGACGCCCAGTGATGTTCTGCATTCCAGATAATGACAGGTGTGAACAGGATGAATGCGATTGCTGCAGCAAGATAGGGCCATGGCGAGCGAAGCCATTTGCGATGGGACGGGCTCACCAAAAGGAAGCCAAAGGTGCCCGCAAAAAGAAAGACAGCGTGGTATTTGGACAGGAGTGCGACGCCGCCTGCGACTCCAGCAAGAAGCCAGTTCAGAGGCTGTCGCTGTTCATCGAACAGGGCTCCCGTCAAAGCCAGGGCACAAGCCAGCATGCTGGCGATCAAGGGCCCATCTGGAAGGATCCACGTGCCCGTCGTCACGCTCAGCACAGGTGCAGCCGAAAACAACAGGGCAGCGAACCAAGCTGCATAGGCATGGAACAGCCGGCGCGTCAGTTGAAAGACGAGAAGAGTGGAGACCGCGGCAAGGCCGATAAACGGCAGTCTCAGCACGAGGGCATTTTCAGACCCGGTCAATGACCGCATTGCGGCAATGATCCACCACGTCAGTGGCGGGTGATCATATGTGCTCAGCGCGAGTTGCCTGGCTGTGGCAACCGTATAGGCCTCGTCGATCCCGAGATCCGTTGTCGCGGCAAAGATGAGCCGGACAAGGGTACCAGCAAGGATCAGCAGGGTGAGACTGGAGGCATATGACGGCGGAGGTGCCCCTGCTGTCGAAGCATCCCTGCTTGCCATTGCAGATGACGGGAGGAGGGTTGTCACAACTCAGGCAGTCTTGACCGGTGTCTCGACCGGGGCGGGATCAAGACTGACGCTTTTCACCTTGCGCTTTGGCGTCCAGACGAAGTGATCGCTCATGGCGAAGTTCACGATCGATCCCGTCATGATCCCTGCAAATCCGGCAAGCCACCAGCGTCCAGTCACATCCAGCGCCAAATCCGCCACGCCGACGTTGGCCAGGGTTCCAAGGGTGCACACCAGATAGAACTTCAACAGGCCCTTCAGTGCAGACGTTCCGCGCAGAACCATGTCCTGGTAGGTCAGAATATTGTTGAGAAAGAAATTGAAGGTCATGGCCAGATAGGTGGCCATGACCTGGCAGACCACAAAGCTCAACGAGGTCATCTGCATCAGAATGCGCAGGGCGGTCAGGTGGGCAGCGACCCCGATAGACCCCACGATGCAAAACAGCAGAAACCGGTGAGGAAGGAGCCCGCCCGAGAGCTTGTGGACGACGAGGCCCAGATAATCCAGCACGACCCGCACGCCGAATTTCGAATGACCGGATTCACGGTGGCGGAAATCATACATCACTTCCTCGATTGCCAATGGCCTGGAGGTTGTTGTCAGGAGGTCCAGAAGGATCTTGAAACCTGTGTCGGCAAGGCCGGGCGCGAGTTCATTGAAGAGGCGCCTGCGGATGGCAAAGAAGCCGCTCATGGGATCGGTTACACGAGCGCCCAGAAGGCTCACCGCCAGGTCCGTAGCAAGCCGGCTCGCCGATGAGCGCTTGCCCGAAAAAATCTGATCGGATTGTGCCTTCTGTCTGGTCCCGATGACCAGATCAGCGCCAGCCGACAACCGCTCCAGCATAGCCGGGATGATGCGTTCGTCATGCTGGAGATCTGCATCCATGACCACGATGCAGGTCGCTGCCGAGCTAAGAACACCCTCGATGCAGGCGCCGGCCAGACCGCGCCTTCCGATCCGGTGCAAACAGCGAACCCGAGCGTCGGATTGCGAGAGGGACTTTGCGACTTCGGGAGTCCCGTCCTGACTGTCGTCATCGACGAAGATGACCTCCCAGGAATAGCCTGTGAGGGTGGCCGAGAGGAGTTCGACCAGCCGCTGGACATTTGCAGCCTCATTCAGCGTCGGTACAACGATCGAAACGTCCATGAGGATTTCCAGCGGAATTGGCGTGATGGCGACAGGTTGGTTTGCCTAATGATTCACCAGGATGAACCCATTCTGCCTAGATCGTGGCAATTAGGCGTATTTAAGTCGTTCTGAGGGATCCAGTTGATTTGCTGCCCGACGAGCCGAAAGAAGGATAGTGGCCAAGTCCCGACGGCTAACGAAGGCTCTGCTTGAGTTCTGAAAAGTACCCTCCCTGACCAAGGGTTTATGCCCGGATGCAGCGCTCTAGATCGGCGGTCGGACTCAAGTCAACTTACATAGAGCGTAACTTTCGCAATAGCGGCATTTTCACGAGGACCTGATGTCACATGATCAGGTACCGATTTTCGTGGAATGATGTCGATTGAGGTAAAATAGCTATATTTTACAGGATACTGTCAGGCTTTCTGGCTTGAGATCGGTCATCCCCGGTCAGATGCAAGGCGATCCCTCGCCTCGTGGCGGCCAGGATGAAAAAGTGACCAGTGGTCGGACGAAGGCGGGCTGCCGAAATTGAAGGAGGGCAGCGCGCGGGCATCGATCCGGACGATGGGTTGCGCGAACATGGTGCCGGGTGAGGGAATCGAACCCCCGACCTTCGGTTTACAAAACCGCTGCACTACCGCTGTGCTAACCCGGCCGCCAATTGCGGGGCGAGAGCTATCAGGCCCGAGCGTCC
>CAISZN010000318.1 GCA_903889985.1 uncultured Hyphomicrobiales bacterium
ATGTGGGCGGCCGCGAGATCGTCACCTATGGCCACCTGACCGGTGTCGATCTCGATCAGGTCCATGCTGAGCTGCGGGCGCAATACAGGGCGCGCATGTCCGGCAAGCGCGGCTTTCTGGAAGCCTGGCCGCATCTCGAGCCTGCAGTTGCCAGTTTCTATCGTGAGCGTATGGGCTGCTGCTGACGATCAGCCCAGATCGGCCACCGGCGCCCTGCAGGCGCCGGACTGGGCCAGTGCCTGAGCCACGCGCAGCGCATGGTCCTCGCGCCAGGGTGCAGCGATGACCTGCACGCCGATTGGCAGGCGCTGGCCCTCCGTCCAGACGGGCACGGCAGCCACCGGCAGGCCGATGAAGGAAATTGGCTGGGTGTAGATGCCGATGTTGGCGCGCACCGCCATCTCGACGCCATCCAGCACCATGGTCTTCTGCCCGATCTTCGGGGAGCGAAGCGGCGTGGAGGGCGCGAGCAGCACGTCATAATGCTCGAAGACCTTCAGCGCAGCATCATGATACCAGCGCCGGAACTTCTGCGCCTTGATGACAAAGGCAGCGGGCACCATGGCGCCGGCGATCAGACGGTCACGCACATCGAGATCGTATTCATCAGAGCGGGTGCGCAACTGGTCCAGATGCAGCGCTGCGCCTTCCGCCATGGTGATGAGATAGCCGGCGGCCCGAGCGCGCGCGGCCTCTGGCAGATCAACGCTCGCCGTCACGCCAAGCGCCTTCGCCACATGCGCGACGGCATTGTAAGCGTCGGGCGTGCCACCCTTGGCGAAATAGTCGCCCAACGTTGCAACCCTCAGCCCCGCCATGCCACCGGCGAGCAGAGTGCTGACAGGCTCGAAGTCCCGCTTGGTCTGTCCATGATCATGCGCATCCGCGCCCTGCATGGCGTCATAGGCGAGCGCCAGATCCTCAGGGCTGCGCGCCATGGGGCCCAGATGGTCGAAGCTCGACACGAAGGGGTAAGTGCCGCCACGCGACAGACGTCCGTACGTGGGCTTCAGGCCGAAGAGACCGCAGAAGGACGAGGGTACGCGGATCGACCCATTCGTGTCCGATCCCAGCGCAATCTGCGCAAAACCGGCAGCAACCGCCGTGCCCGAACCGCCGGACGAGCCACCCGACATATGTTCGGGGTCATGGGGATTGCGCGAGGGGCCGTAGTGCTGGTTCTCGCCCGTAAAGTCATAGGCATATTCGCCCATGTTCAGGGCGCCGAGCAGGATGGCATCCTGCGCCAGCAGCTTCTCGATCAGGAAGGCATCAGCGCTCTTGGGCGCATGCTCCGCATTGATCTTCGAGCCGGCGAGCGTGGGAAGGCCCGCGACATCGAAGAGATTCTTGACCGCAAAGGTGGCACCCGCCAGCTCGCCAAGGGTCTCGCCCCGCGCGCGCTTCGCATCAATGGCATCGGCCTGCGCCAGGGCCCGCTCTGACGTGACTGCGGTATAGGCGCCAAGCTTCCCATCATGCGTCCTGATGCGGGCGAGATGTGCTTCGACAACTGCCCGAGCCGAAATGTTGCCGCCTCGAACCGCAGCAGATACGGCTGCAGCGCTGGCCTTCACCGGATCAAAGGTCATGGCGTATAGACCGGCGCGGGTTCCGCGTCCTCTGGCAGGTCGAAGGCGCTGACAATGTCCGCCATCTTGAAGGCGATGCCCAGATGCATCGCGACCACCGCATAGTTGTCCTCGCGCACGGGCAGGTCGAGAACCTTGGCCTGCGCCTCGATCAGGGCCTTCAGGTCCCCGTCACTGATCTCACTCATCCAACCGCTTCCTTCAGCGTGGAGAAGGGCGTGGCCCAGCCGACGATGGCCCCCTGGGCCGTCAGCATCTCGATGGCCGCCGACTTGAACTGGGGAAAATAGCTCTCCGTCGCGTCCGTGACGAGCAGGCATTCATAGCCCCGGTCGTTGGCCTCGCGCATGGAAGTCTGGACGCAGACTTCCGTGGTCACGCCGGCAAAGACCAGATGGGTGATCCCAGCGGCCTGCAGCATGGCCTCGCAGTCCGTGTGGCAGAACATGCCCTTGCCGGGCTTGTCGAGCACCATCTCGCCGGGCGCAGGGGCGCAGGCATCGACGATGGCATTGCCCGGCTCACCGCGCACCAGCAGGCGGCCCATGGGGCCCGCATCGCCAATGCGCTGGCTCACGTCACCGCGGTTGCGCTTGGCGGGCGGGCAATCGCTAAGATCGGGCAGGTGGCTCTCGCGCGTGTGCAGGATTGGCCAGCCCTTCGCACGGAAGAGGGCGATCAGGTCCGACACCGTCGGGATGATCGCCTGCAGGCGCGTCACGTCATTGCCAAGCGACTCGCCAAAGCCACCGTGCTCGACGAAGTCGCGCTGCATGTCGATGACGACCAGAGCTGTGTGGGCCGGATCCAGCTTGTAGGGAAAGGGCGCTGCCTTGACCTCGATCATCACGCATGCCCCGCCATGTGGATGCCGATGGTGGCGCGGTCCGTCTCGCCGATGGGCGAAGTGTAGCTGATCGTGCCTTCCGACATCACAGCGACCCGATCTGAGAGTTCGAGGATTTCATCGAGATCTTCGGAGATCAGGAGGACAGCCGCACCGCGGTTGCGCTGCTCCATGATCTGCGAGCGAATTTCTGCAACGGACGCGAAGTCGAGGCCAAAGCAGGGATTGGCGACAATCAGGACATCCACATCGCCTGAGAGTTCGCGCGCCAGCACCGCACGCTGCACATTACCGCCGGAGAGATCAGCGATGGCAGTTTCCGGCGAGGGGGTCTTCACGCGGTAGGAAGCGATCAGTTCGCGGGCCTTCTCGCGCATGGGCCCGGGGGACAGCCACCAACCGAGCTTGGCATTGGGCGGCCGGTCGAAATTGCGGAAAGCCATGTTCTCCGCCACGGTCATGCGGGGCACAGTGGCATTCTTCAGCGGCTCTTCCGGCAGGCCAAAGATCTTCAGGCGATAGAAGGAGTCACGGGTCGGCTCGAAGGGTTCGTCGCGCACGAAGATGCGGCCATCGCTCAGCGGGCGCTGGCCCGACAGGACTTCCATGAGTTGGGACTGGCCATTGCCAGACACGCCGGCGATGCCAACGATCTCGCCGGACTTCACCTTGAGGTTGACGGCGTTGAGAACGGGCAGGCCTTCGTCCCCATCAGCCATCAGGCCGGCAAGATCCAGCACTGTCGTGCCGGCGGGTTTTTCGGCGCGGATGGCCCTCTCGCGGATCTGTGTGTCGCCGATCATGAGGTGGGCCATCTCGGCGGTCGTCATCTCCGACACCACGCCGCCGCCAACCTTCCTGCCACGGCGCAAAACCGTGAGGCTGTCGGCAAAGGCCGTCACCTCACGGAATTTGTGGGTGATCATGACGACGGAGATTTCCTTGCGGTCCGTCATGCCCTTGAGAAGGCCAAGCACCTCGTCGGCTTCCTGCGGCGTGAGCACCGAAGTCGGCTCGTCGAGGATGAGCAGGCGCTGGTCGAGATAGAGCAGCTTGAGGATTTCCAGCTTCTGTTTCTCGCCGGCTGCGAGCTGGGCCACCGGCACATCGAGCGGCGCACGGAAGGGCATGCGATCAAGAAATTCGTCGAGGGTCTTCTTTTCCTTGCGCCAGTCGATGATGCCCGGCGCATCGGCACGGCTGATGACGAGGTTTTCAGCACCCGTGAGGCAGGGCACCAGGGTGAAATGCTGATAGACCATGCCGAGGCCAAGCGCACGTGCATCGCGCGGGTTGCGGCACAGGGCCTCCTTGCCATCCAGGAGCAGATGCCCCTTGTCGGCGCTGTAGAACCCCATGATGCATTTCACGAGGGTTGATTTGCCTGCGCCATTCTCGCCGAGCAGCGCGTGGAAGGAACCTGCCTCGACCTTCATGGACACGTCGCCAAGCGCAACAAGTTGGCCGAAGATCTTGGTCATGCCGACGGTTTCAAGCGACAGGGCGCGCACGCCTGTGTCGGCAACGGTTTCGGCTGGAATGATGGCCATGGATCAACTCCCTCAGGCGATCGCGGCGATGAACGATTTTGAATCAGACACGGAGCCGAAGACGCCGCCCTGCATGGTGACCATCTTCACGGCCGCCGCATGGTTGCCCGGATCGGTTGCCGCGCAGCAGTCTTCCAGCAGCAGGCATTCGAAGCCGCGATCATTGGCCTCGCGCATGGTGGTGTGCACGCAGACGTCAGTGGTGATGCCTGTGAGCACGATGTTGCGGATGCTGGAGC
>CAISZN010000319.1 GCA_903889985.1 uncultured Hyphomicrobiales bacterium
AAATCTTTGTCCGCAGGAGCGCCCACAGCCGCTGCTTCGAAATCCGGCAACCGCACCGGTGCCGTTGCGAGGCCACCAATGACCGTTGCAAACCGACTCATCAGACCCGACTCATCCAACGTCAGCAGCACACCGCAGGAGGCAATGGCGAAGTCTCCATGACGTCGTGCATATTCCTCAAAACCATGGCCGTGGCCCGATGGCCAGGCATCGAACGAAATCTGCGTCAGCAGTTCGTCGGGCTCGAGGGCCGTTGCCATGAATCCAAGGGCAAAATCGCTCACCGGAATCTGTCGCGCACCGCGAACGGATACCGCTGTCAGCTCCGCATCGTGCAATATCATCATGGCAGGCGTTTCGGCAGCAGGATCGAGGTGGCAGAGTGACCCACCGATGGTGCCACGATTGCGGGTTTGGCGATGCCCAACATTCTTGAGGGCTGCGACAAGGATTGGGCAGGCCTGCATGATCTCGCGCGAGAACTCCACGCTGCGCTGGCGCGTCATGGCACCGATGGTGATGCGCGGTCCTGCGGATATGCTCGCCAAACCCTCAATGCCGTTGAGGTCAATCAGGTGATCAGGCATCGCATAGCGGAAATTCATCATGGGCACGAGCGATTGGCCGCCCGCCAATGGCCGGGCATTTTCGTGAGCAGCCAGCAGGGCGACGGCCTCATCGACCGTCGACGGATCATGATAGGTGAACGGCGCTGGCTTCAATCAGTCCTCCCCTGCGCGCCTTAAGGTATGCGCTTTTTTATCGCCCATTCGGTGCGACGTCACAAAAACACAGCTTCATATCGCGGTGCAAGCACTCATGCTCGCGCTCAACCACTGTTTCATTCTCAGGCGTCTTGAAGGGCGCGCACAGGTAAGCGCAGCCCAAGTCGTTCCAGCCTTGGAAATACACCATCGCGAAGATGAGGCATCTCCTGGATATAGTTGACCATGCCAAGCGCCATGCCATCGAGGCCGGCGTCGCTCAACACGCGGATCGTCTCGGCGACATCGTCATAGCTCCCTATGACAGGGCATGTGCCAAGCCCACTGACGAGTCTCGCCTTCAGCTCCTCAATCTGGTCGTAGCGGGATTCGCGTCCCTTCAGCCTGATTGATGCCGCATGTTCTGCAGCAGCCCAGTCACCTTTTTCAACGACGACGTAGTGGTGATATTCCTCCGCCTCCTTGCGGGTGGGTCGGGCAATCGTGTGGCCACTGGCGAAGACCTGCACCTGCTTGCCAGCGCCAGCTGCAATGGCGCGCACACCTGCAATATTGTCGGCAACCTGATCCTTGCGGTGCACCGACGTGAAAAGGCAGTCCACGTGTCGCGCTGCAAAACCCTGACCTTCAGCTGAAGAGCCTGCGCTGATCAACAAGGGGGAGGCATTGGCCCAGGGCTTCGGCTTGCCGAGCACGTCTTTCAGGTGATGCCATTGCCCATTGTGATCGAATGGCTCGGACTCACTCCAAATGCGCTTGACGATATTCACCCATTCCTCGGTGTAGTCGTAGCGGGTTTCATGCGGGATGAGATCGACACCGAACATGTCGAACTCCCCATGGTTCCAACCGGAGACGATATTGAGGGCAAAACGGCCCTTGCCGATATGATCGGTCGTGACGATCTGCTTGGCGGCGAATACGGGATTGAGGAAGCGCACATGCAGAGTCCCGCAGACAGATGTGTGCTGCGTCACCGCAAGCAGGCCACAGGCCCAGGTCAGCGTCTCGAAGGTCTCGCCCTGCGTGTCGGTCACGCCCTTGTAGCCGTGCCAGCGCCCAATCGGCAGAAGAAAATCAACTCCAGCCTCGTCCGCCAGCCTGGCCGCGGCCACGTTGTTGTCCCAACTCGCCACCCATCTCTCGGGGGCCGTCGTCATGCACAGACCATTGGAGCAATTCATCGCAAACAGGCCGACCTTGAATTTGTTTTGTGAGTTCAGGCCTGTACGAGGACGTCCCATCATGCTTTCTCCCTGATCGGGGCTCCAGTCCCGAGAACGTGCACGAATGGCAGGTTTGCGGGCCCCTTGTTCCTTGATATTGTTTCAAAAATCCGTGGAGGACACAAGGCTTGGCACAATCCATCTTTCTGAAGAGCATGATCATCGGCGCAGCCACCGCAATTGCCCTTCCTGCCGCTGCTGCCGACAGCGTGGAAGCCTTCTACAAAGGCAAGACAATCGAATTCATTGTAGGTGCGGCTGCCGGTGGCGGCTTCGACCTCACGACAAGGCCGTTGCTGCCCTATCTGTCGAAATACATGCCGGGCAACCCGACCTTTGTGGTTCGCAACATGCCGGGGGCGGCTGGCATCATCATGACCAATTACCTTGCCGGAGGTGCTGTGAAGGACGGCACCGTCATCGGCATGGCCACGAGCAACGTGCCATTCGAGCCCCGTCTGAAGACGGCAGGCAGCAATACGGCACGCTATGACCCCCTGAAGCTTGGATGGATTGGCACGCCCGTACGCGAGCCGCAGGTGAGCTGGGTCTGGGGTGGCGCAGGTGTGAACAGCTGGGAGGACCTGAGGACGAAGAAGATCCGCTTCGGCGCGACCAGCGTTGGCGGAGACAACTCGATCTTTCCGGCGCTCGCCAACAAGCTGCTCGGTCTCAAGTCTGAAATCGTCATGGGCTATCAGGGCGTCAGCGAGATTTTCCTCGCCATCGAACGTGGCGAACTTGAAGCGAACAACACAGCCTATTCGAACCTGGAGATCTCAAAGTCGGACTGGTTGAAAGACGGCAAGGCGAAGGTCGTCATGCAGTTTGGGCTTGAGCGCATGCCCGTGCTCAAGGATGTGCCGAGTATCATGGAACTTGTGAAAAATCCCGATGACCTTGAAATTCTTCGGTTCTATCTGCTGAAGTTCGAGATGCACCGGCCGATCTTCACGGGGCCGGGTGTGCCAGAGGAGCGGCTCGAAGCCCTGCGCACAGCCTTTGACAAGGCCATGGCAGATCCCAACTTCATCGCCGATGCAAAGCGCGGTGGAATCGACATTTCCCCGCTCGGAGGCAAAGCCATTGCCAAGCTAGTCGACGAAGTGATCACAACGCCGGAATCTGTGGTCGAGCGACTGGGCCAGACCATCAATGCCGGGATGAAATAGGCTATTCTCATGCCGGAAGGGTGTCGGGCCCAAGGGCCCGTCGCCAGATCAACAAGCAAGAAGCAAGAACGTTTCAAAGGGAGGAAGCCATGCTGCAACGTGCATGCAGGATACCGCTATGTCTCGCCTTGCTACTCACTGCAGGCGCCTCCGCGCGGGCCGACGAGATCACCGATTTCTATGCGGGCAAGTTAATCTCACTCGTCATCGCCTCAGGCGAAGGGGGCTATGACTCTTATGGCCGCCTTGTCGCGCGCCATATTGGCCGACATATTCCCGGCAATCCGCGAGTGGTTCCGCAAACCATGCCTGGCGCGGGTGGCCTGCAGGGAGCCAACCATATCTACAACATTGCCGCCCGCGATGGCACAGTGATCGGCCTTGTGCGGCGCAGCGCGCTGGTCGCGCATATCACGACCCCCAGCGGCGTGCGCTTCGACATTTCCAAGATGAACTGGCTTGGGAACCTGATCCCGGAATATCCGGTCGCGCTCGCCTGGCACGATGCAAAGGGCGCGACCCTCGAGGGTCTGAGGCAGAACGAGCTTGTCGTTGGAGGAACCGGCCCTTCCAGTGTCCATGAAACCACGCCGAGACTCTTCAACGCACTGCTCGGCACGCGCTACCGCATCGTCAGCGGCTACAAGGGTTCGGCTGACCTCGACCTTGCGATGGAACGAGGAGAAACACAGGGCGTTGCCTATGAATCCTGGTCCGGTGTGAAGCTGCGCAAGGGGGACTGGCTCGAAAAGAAGCTGGTCCATGTGACACTCAGCTTTGGCATCGACCGCAATCCGGACCTGCCAAATACGCCCTTCGCGCTCGATTACGCCAGGAACGAAGACGACAAGCGCCTGATGCAGCTGTTCTTCTCTCAGGATGCCATGTCGCGCCCCATGGTGGCACCCCCCGGCATACCCAAGGACCGACTTGAAGCCCTGCAAAAAGCCTTCATGGCCCTGGGCTCCGATTCGGAATTTCTGGCTGATGCGCAGAAATCCAATATCCAGATCGAGCTTGCCGATCACCGTGCCGTGCGCAAAGTGATCGACCTGATCGCCGAAACGCCGGAACCATTGGCGAAGCGGCTCACGGAGCTGACCTCTCCATGAGCCTCGCTAACTCAGAAGTCACATGCGCGATGTGACGCCCAGCTTTTCAATGGCCGCCAACCAGTCCGCGCGGATCTCGGCCGGTTCATCGATGAAAGCGATTTCCGCATTGCCCGAGGCGTAGACGCTCGTGTCACCATAGGCGCGCTTGCGCGGGCGCAGGATGGGGAACGTACTGGTGCCAAGATCCACCCGCAGGAAGCGTGCAGCATCTGCTCCCAAGTTGAAGTGCTGGTGGAAAGACAGGCCAACCGGCCCGAAGACAATGCCTAGTCCCCATTCCACCCGGCTGCGCTCTTCCTTGGGATCCTGGAACGAGATCGTCGCACCCTGCCCGCTCACGCCGAACATCAGTGAGCCAAACATCTGGCGCCGCGCCCGGCCATAAGTGCCCGCCTGCAGCTCAACAACATCAGTGCCGATCGAACCATTGGTCAGATCGAAAGTCGCCGACAGCTCGTTGACACGCTCGCTGGGGGCAACCGCAACCCTTGCCAGATCAGCTATGACCTCACCCTTGCCACGCTCCGGAAACTCGACCGGTGTCTCGAACATGAATCGCTCGTTGCGGTAGAGGTTCAACAGATAGCGCAGGTCATTCACACAGGCGATCCGCGCGGGACCTGCCGAGGTGGTGCGATGGCGATAGCTGCTGTTCATAGGTGCCGCAAAGAGGCTGCCCGGCCCCCAAGTCAGCGTCTGGACCTTACCACCACCCAGATCGATCTCGGTCTCGCCGCTTCCAGAAATGACGAAGCAGACTTCCTCATAAAGATGATGCTGGGGCTTTGACCATTGCCCCGGCGCAATTTCGAGAAGGAAGATCGTGAGAAAGTCGCAGCGGCCATCGAGATGGCAGCAAGCTCCGTTCACGCCAAAGCGCGCCCATGGCTTGGTCTCGACCTTGCGCAGGTCGAGCCATAGCCCGGTGTGGATCGGCACGCCTTCGGCGGCAGCCCAGTTCTCATAGGGGTCGACAAGATACTTGCCGGTCGGCGTTTCAAAGACCTGTTCGACGACGGCGCTCATTTGGACGACCCCGCAAACTTCGATTCATCGATGAACTTGCCCATGCCGGAGCTGACCCCGCTTCTGGCAATCTCCTCAAGCCACATGGCATGAACGCGTGGATCCTGATCTTCATATTCGATCTGTGCGCCACCTTGCTTGACGCTGCGGTCCACGCCCACGTCCCAGATCTCCCGTTTCATCTTGAGAAGCGGGTAACGGACAGAGCCGATCTGCAGCGCAAGATAACGCGAGGGATGGTCGGCAATGTTGAAGTGCTGGTGGAACATGGAATCGGGCGGGCAATAGACGCAGCCATGTTCCCAGTCGACGCGCACGAAATCCTGGTCGTCCTCGTGCCAAAGCAGCGAATAGCCCTTGCCGGTGACCGCAAAGACGCAGACGCCGTCGAAATGGCGATGGCCCTTCTTGTAAGTGCCAACGGGCATCTCGGAAGTATGGGCACCGATGGTGGCATCGCTCAGCATGAAGCGCAGCATGGAGCCGCCAGCACCGCGCGCATTCCAGGCCTTGAGTTCGAAATCGGCGAGGTTGGGAACGAAGTTCGTCTCCCACTGGTGACGGCCCGGCCGCACGCCAATGAACTCTCCATCACCTGCAAAATACTTCTCGGCACCGGCGCGTTCGGGGAACGTTGTCGGGCAGTCGAACACCAGTTTTTCGCTGCGAAAGCGATTCATGGTGAAGACCATGTTGTTGGCCGAGGCAAAACGCGCCGGTTCGCGACCCGAGCCATTGAAGTGCTGGTGCACGGCGTTCAGAGGGATCGAGAAAAGGCTCTTGGGGCCCCATTCGAAGGAATGTTTGCGGCCATCGTCCAGGATCACCGTGGTCGAGCCGTGGCCGGAGATGACATAGATCACCTCCTCATAAATATGGCGGATCGGCTCCGACTTGCCGCCGGGCGGCAGCTCAAAAGCGAAGATCGAGATGAAGTCGTCCCGGCCCTTCAGGTGACAAAGGGCTCCATCCATCCCGAAACGATCCCAGCGGGACACCGGAACCTTGCGGATGTCGATCCCGAAATCGTTGACGATCGGGACGTTCTGGGCGAGCGCCCATTCCATATATGTGTCACGCAGCGGCGCGACCGTCTTGTTGTCACCTGCTTGCATTCGCAGACGTCTCCAACCCTGTACCTGCCCGAAGGCCTGCCGTTCTTTTAGCCCATGCCCCCGCCTAAGCAAGCATGCGGAGCTCTGGCTTCCCCCTGCCCCAGTGGTCTAGGATCAGGCCCTGGCAGGGAGACAGCGCATGCAACGATTGGCTATCATCGGACTCGGAGCCTGGGGGCGCCGTCTGGTCGAGGCCGTGCAGGGCATCTCCTCCACCGTCAAATTCACGGCAGCGGTTGTCAGACGCCCGGAGGTCGCCGAGTCGGCTGGCGAGAAATACGGCCTGGCGATCAGCACCGACCTGGCATCCGTCCTCAGCGACCCAGCCATCGATGGGGTCGTGTCCTGCGGTCCTGCCCATCTGCACGCATCCCATTCACTTGCCGCCCTCGAAGCCGGCAAGCCTGTTCTTGCGGTGAAGCCCATGGCCTTGTCACGCGCCGATGCTGACAAGCTGCTGGAAGCCTCACGCCGGACAGGCACCCTTCTCGCGCTCGGGTACAACCGCTGCTACTTCCCCAACGTGATGGAAATGCGCCGCAGACTGTCCCATGGCGCCCTCGGCACCCTTGTCCATGCGGAAGGCAATTTCTGCGTCGATCGCTATCGGGGAATCAAGGAAGGCAGCTGGAAGGCTGATCCCCTGCACGCCCCGGCTGGTGGCCTCGCGGATCATATGCTCTATCTCACAATTGAAACCCTCGGGCACCTGGCGGAGGCGCAGGCCATTGGCTTCACGCATCACAGCAACAATGCCCTTGCGGATGTCACCGCCGTGATGCTGCGCTCGCAGCGCCGCCAGACTGCCCTCCTCACGGCCATCGGCGTAACGCCAGACTATTACCGCTTCCAGATCTTTGGGACCGAAGGCTGGATCGAGCTGCGCGATGACACGCAGCTCACCTACCAGCCACGCAATGGCACGGCCGAAGTCGTGACTTTTGAGCCAATCGATGCGGAACGGGCAGAACTCGAAGGCTTTGCTGACGCCATTGCCCGACGTCTGCCCTTCCCTGTGTCCGCGGAAGATGCCGCCCACGGGGTTGCTGCCCTTGAAGCCATAGCGACCGCGGCCCGGGAGAACCGGCCGGTGACCATCGCCTGACCCTTTCAACAGCCAACGACATCATCAAAGGAGTCCCCATGCGCATTGTTGCTCTCGAAGAGCATTACGCCTTCCCTGAACTTACCCGCCGGATTGATGCTGCTGCCATTGTGCGTCGTGGTTTCCCGCCGCCGGATGCCCCCTCCGTTCGGCCGGAAATTGATGCCAAGCTGGTGGACTTTGGCGAGACCCGCCGCAAGGGCCTCGATGAGGCTGGCATCACGGTGCAGGTTCTCTCAACTTCAGGACCCGGGGCAGACCTGCTGCCGTCAAGCGAGGGCCCGGCGCTCGCTCGCGAAATCAACGATGGCCTGGCAGCGCGGATCGCAGAGCATCCCGGCCGATATGCCGGCTTTGCACATCTGCCGCTGACAGCTCCAGAAGCCTCGGCCGATGAACTGGAGCGCACTGTCCGCAAGCTTGGCTTCGTCGGCGCCATGGTGAATGGCACGACGGACGGGAAGTTCCTTGACGATCCCATGTTCGAGCCGCTTCTCGCTCGGGCCGAGGCACTGGATGTCCCGATCTACATCCACCCCGGCATTCCGCCCGCGGCCGTGCGCGAGGCCTACTTCGGTGGCCTTCCGGGGCCCATCAGCACCGCATTTGCGAGAGCCGGCTGGGGCTGGCATGCGGAAGTCGTCGTGCATGTCATGCGACTGATCCTGTCTGGAGCGCTCGACCGTCACCCGAAGCTGCAGATCGTCATCGGCCATCTGGGCGAGGGAATCCCCGCCATGCTCGGGCGCTTCGAAGAAATCTTCGCGATGGCAACACCGAAGTTCCTGCAGCGGCGCGTGCAGGAAACCCTGCTGCAGCAGGTCCACATCACCACCAGCGGCTTCTTCCACCACACCACATTCCTGCAATTGCTGCAGACATTCGGTGCGGACCGCATCATGTTCTCGGTGGATTATCCCTATAGCTCGAATATGGCAGCTCGGAAATTCCTCGATGAAATCGAGGTCTCCCCCGCCGACCGGGCGAAGATTGCCCACGGCAATGCTGATCGCCTGCTCAAGCTGAAGACAGCGTAACGTGCCGAACAACCAGCATCGGCTCCGGCCGGTGCTGGGCGTATCGAGGCCTCAATCGCGACCGAAGGTCTCGTCGAAAGAATAGCCCGCGCCACGGACGGTGCGGATGGGATCACGCTCGCGCGCGCGGACCATGGCCTTGCGCAGACGGCCGACATGGACGTCGACTGTGCGTTCATCAATCTCGGCGGAAAGTCCCCAGACCGAGTCCAGGAGCTGCGCACGCGAGAACACCCGGCCGGGCTTTTCCATCAGGGTTTCAAGCAGTCGGAACTCGGTCGGGCCGAGATGAAGCTCACGCTCACCCCGCTTGACGCGACGGGTCTCGCGGTCGAGCACGATATCGCCGCACTTCAGCCGGTTGGCCAGTCGCTCGGGCCTTGACCGGCGCAGCAGCGAGCGCACGCGCGCCATCAGCTCCGGCAGCGAGAAAGGCTTGACGACATAGTCGTCAGCCCCGACAGAGAGGCCACGCACGCGTTCAGCCTCTTCGCCACGCGCCGTCAGCATGATGATGGGCAGATCGCGAGTCGACTCCCTGGCGCGAAGGCGCCGGCAGATCTCGAGTCCAGAAACACCCGGCAGCATCCAGTCAAGAATGATCAAATCGGGAAGGCTTTCGGCGAGGAGCACCTCCACCTCGTCTCCGCGGTCGACCCGCTGCACGAGATAGCCCTCTGCCTCAAGATTGTAGGACAGGAGCAGGGACAGGGAGGCCTCGTCTTCCACGACGAGGATCCGAGGAGCTGCGCCGGTGCGTGGTTGATCTGCTATATCGCTCATGGCTGCCGCGATGTTCATCTGTTGCTCCGGGGTTCATCCGAAAGCTCGGTGCCCCCCTTCGGCCGATCGACCGGAAGGTTTCCACCGGTAACGAGGTAGTAGATTGTCTCGGCAATATTGGTCGCGTGGTCACCGACGCGCTCGATGTTCTTGGCGCAGAACAGAAGGTGCGTGCAGAAAGTGATATTGCGCGGGTCTTCCATCATGAATGTCAGGAGATCGCGGAAGACGCTGTCTTCAAGCGCGTCAAGCTCCGTGTCGGTGGCCCAAACAGCTTTGGCCTTCTCGATATCCTGCTGAACATAGGCGTCGAGCACATCCTTGAGATGGACCGCTGCAATCTCACCCATATGGCGAATGCCAACAGTGGCGCGTGGCATACGCTGCTCTGATGCAAGCTTGATCGTGCGGCGGGCAATATTCTTGGCCAGATCACCAACACGTTCGAGATCGCTCGAAATGCGCATCGCAGCGATCACTTCGCGCAGATCAACAGCCATGGGCTGGCGGCGAGCGATCAGGAGAACAGCCTCCTCCTCGATTTCGCGTAGCAATTGATCGAGGCGCGGATCGCTGTTGACGACAGTCGTCGCAATCTTCCGGTCGAGAGCTACAAGCCCATCCACGGAGTCCGAAAGCATTTTTTCGGCGATGCCGCCCATCTCGGCAATCTTGCGCCGCAGCTGGGTGAGATCCAAATCGTAGGACTTGACGGTATGATCGGTCATTGATGGCTCCTGCGCCGCTTCAGCCGAAGCGGCCGGTGATGTAGTCCTGCGTCTTCTGGTTCGACGGGCTCGTAAACATCGTTGAGGTATCGCCGTATTCAATCAGATCGCCGAGATACATGAAGGCCGTGAACTCAGAGACGCGTGCGGCCTGCTGCATGCTGTGCGTCACGATTGCGATCGTGTAATCACGTTTCAGCTCTTCGATCAGCTCCTCGACCTTGGCCGTCGAAATGGGATCGAGCGCCGAACAGGGTTCATCGAAGAGGATGACTTCTGGATGGATCGCCACTGTGCGGGCGATGCAAAGACGCTGCTGCTGACCGCCGGAGAGCGAAAGGCCACTCGCATTGAGCTTGTCCTTCACCTCTCCCCACAGGGCAGCGCCACGAAGCGCCTTTTCCACCCGACCATCGAGCTCGCTCTTGGAGAGCTTCTCATATAGCCGGATGCCGAATGCGATGTTTTCATAGATCGTCATCGGAAACGGAGTCGGCTTCTGGAACACCATTCCAACGCGAGCGCGCAGGAGGTTCAGATCCTGGGCCGGGTCCAGGATGTTCACGCCATCAAGCAGGACTTCCCCTTCGGCGCGCTGGTTCGGATAAAGATCATACATCCGGTTCAGCACGCGCAGCAGGGTGGATTTTCCGCAGCCCGATGGGCCGATGAAGGCTGTCACCTTGTTGGCATAAAGGGGCAGATTGATGCTCTTCAGAGCAAGACTCTGTCCATAGTAAAATTTCAGATCCCGGATCGCCACCTTGACTGGCATTCCAGTGGACTCGAAATTTGTGAGGGCAACGGCCTCGTTCATTACTTGCTCCTCTGCGAACCAAGGGTACGCGCAACGATATTGAGGGACAGAACCGCAAGGGTGATCAACAAGGCGCCTGTCCAGGCCAGACGCTTCCAGTTCGGATCAGGATTGTTGATGAAATTGTTGATGGTGACTGGCAGGTTGGCCATGGTCTTCGACAGGTCGACGCTCCAGAACTGGTTCGACAGAGCCGTGAAGAGGAGTGGAGCGGTCTCACCGCTGATGCGCGCCACGCCCAGCAACAGACCGGTGATCAAGCCTGTCTGTGCGGCCTTATAGGCAATCCGACGAATGACCAGGGACCGCGGCAAGCCAAGCGCAGAGGCCGCTTCGCGCAGGGGATTTGGAACTAGCAGCAGCATGTCCTCTGTCGTGCGAACGACAACGGGGATCACGATGACAGCCAGCGCAATCGCACCAGCAATACCCGAGAACCCGCCCATCGGCAGCACGACGGCGCCATAGACGAAGAGGCCTATGATGATCGATGGCGCGCTGAGAAGGATGTCGTTGACGAAGCGGATCACCGAAGTGACCTTCGAATATCGTCCGTACTCAGCCATGTAGGTGCCGGCGAGAATGCCAAGCGGGGCACCGACAGCCGTCCCGATCCCAGTCATGATGAGGCTGCCCACGATAGCGTTGAGCAGACCGCCGCCCTGTGCATTCGGAGGTGGCGTCATCTGGGTAAAGACGTCGATGCCCAGCCCGGCAAAGCCGTTCCACAGAAGCGCACCCAGGATCAGAACGAGCCAGAGCAGGCCGACGACCGTAGCTGCCATGCAAAGGCCCATTGCGATGGTGTTGCGATAACGACGGGTTGAATATCCGTTCATGGCTTAAACTCCCGCCTTGCGCTCAAGGCGCATCAGCAACAGGCGCGCCATTGCGAGAACGAAGAACGTCAGGACAAAGAGCAGCAGCCCGAGGAGGATCAGCGCGGATTGGTGCAGATCACTACTTTCTGCGAACTCGCTGGCAATCGCTGCGGAGATGGTCGTGCTGGGACCGAAAAGCGACCCGGTGATGCGGAAACTGTTGCCGATGACGAAAGTCACCGCCATGGTCTCTCCGAGTGCGCGCCCCAGCGCCAGCATGATGCCGCCAATCACGCCAACGCGGGTGTAGGGCATCACGACATTGCGAACGACCTCCCAGGTGGTGCAGCCCACGCCATAGGCTGCTTCCTTGAGGACCGGAGGAACCGTCTCGAAGACATCTCGCGAAATGGCCGTGATGAACGGAAGGATCATGATCGCGAGCACGAGAGACGCATTGAACAGGCTCAGGTTGCTGGCGGGCCCGGCAAAGATCGTGTTGAGAACCGGCACGTTCTCGAACAGGTCGACGAGGGCGGGTTCAATGGAATTGGCGAGGAAGGGGCCAAGGACGAAAAAGCCCCACATGCCGTAGATAATCGAAGGGATGCCCGCCAGAAGCTCGATGGCCATCCCCACGGGACGACGCAGCCAGTAGGGGCACAGCTCGGTCAGGAAAATCGAAATCCCAAGGCCGATGGGCACCGCGATGGCCATTGCGATGATCGAACTCACCATCGTTCCATATAGCGGGCCAAGGCCGCCGAGAACCGGAACAGGGCGCGCGTTGGGCGCCCAGCGCTGGGTCAGAAGAAAGTCGACCCCAAACGTCCTGATCGCCGGCCATGCGCCGATGAAAAGGGAAATGATGATGCCCCCAAGGATGAAGAGCACAAGGAAGGCGGCTCCCTTGGTGAGCCAATAAAAACTCTTGTCTCCGAGCTTGAAGCTCGCCAGGGCGCGTTCCCGGTTCTTGGCACCGGAACTGACCAACATCCCACTTTCAACCGCGATGTCGCTCACGGGAGGCTCCTTCAAACTCTGGGTCATGCACAGTCCGAAATAAGTCAGGGGGAGGACCAGCCTCCCCCTTCTTGAGATTATTTGGTCTTGATATCAGCTTCCCAAGTCTTGCGGATACGGTCGGTGACCGCGGCCGGCATCGGGATGAAGTCAAGCTCTTCAGCCATCTTGTCGCCGCTCTTGAAAGCCCAGTCGAAGAACTTGAGTGCTTCGCTGGAGGCCGCCTTGTCTTGCGGCTGGGCATACATGAGGATGAAAGTCGCAGCCGTCAGCGGCCAGGACTTGTCACCAGGCTGATCCGTCAGGATCTGGTAGTAGCCCGGGACGGACCAATCTGCATTCGAGGCCGCAGCCTGGAAAGCCTCGACCGTCGGCTTGACGACCTTGCCAGCCTTGTTGGCCATGGCAGCGAAAGTCAGCTTGTTCTGCTTGGCATAGGCGTATTCGACGTAGCCGATCGAGTTCTTGGTCTGACCGACGTTGCCAGCAACACCGTCGTTGCCGCGAGCGCCGACACCAACCGGCCATTCGACGGAGGCGTCAGAACCGACCTTGGTCTTCCACTCGGCCGAAACCTTGGAAAGATAGTTGGTGAAGTTGAAGGTCGTGCCCGACCCGTCCGAGCGACGAACGACCGTGATGGCGGTCGAAGGAAGCTTCAAATTCGGATTGAGCTTCTTGATTGCCGCATCATCCCACTTCGAGACCTTTCCGAGGAAGATGTCAGCGAGGGTGGTGCCGTCGAGGACGAGTTCGCCAGTCGCGATGCCTTCGACATTGAACACGGCAACGATGCCGCCCATGACCATCGGCCACTGGACGAGGCCGTCCTTCTTGAGGTCTTCGGCGGTCAGCGGGATGTCCGAAGCGCCGAAGGTCACGGTCTTGGCCTGGATCTGCTTGATGCCAGCGCCCGAACCGATCGACTGATAGTTAAGGCCGTTGCCGGTCTCTTTCTTGTAGGCGTCAGCCCACTTCGAATAGATCGGGAAGGGGAAGGTGGCGCCGGCGCCGGTGATGTCTGCCGCCACGGCAGACCCCGCCATCGCAACCGCTGCAGCCGCTGCAAGTGCCATTGTCCGGAAATTCATGAAACGCCTCTCTCTGCCGTTACTATTACGGTCGAAGCCTGCTGGCTCGCGTCCGCCGTCTTCCTAGGCAGAGCGTGTGTCATGAATAATAAGCTTTTATGACACTTTGATGACGTCTTTTTATATCATTTTTTCAGCAGCTTAATCGATGCGTAAATTTCACCCCGAAACCATTTCCCGGCCAAAGTTGTCACAATGTGTCAGCCAATCAAGGATTTCAGAGGGTTGATCCCGCCAGCCCTCCTCCGGGAGCGCCAGGAATGCCACAGATTGTCGTTTAGCCTCCAGCGGGCTTGTCACGAACATGACTGTTCCCCGAAAGATCACGGTTAGGCTGGCCTCGATCAGGTCACGAGACCCGATGACGAGCTGCGAGAGCCCCATGAGCCATATCTCCGACGTTGGCAAAGCTTCCACGGCCCCAGTGACCCCGGTTCAGCCGCCGCGCCCCACCCAAAAGACAGCTGAAGTCGGCGGCATGCCCGTCCGCCTCGCGACTAGCGAGGAGGTGCGCAGCGGCCCCAGCGATGCCGGAATGGCGGCGGAAAAGTTCCACGCCAACGCTGTCGACATTGACCAGAGCTGGTCACTTGCGTCCTCGGCGCAGAAATCAGCAGAGAAGGCCTCTGCAGCTTTCACCAAGGTGCTCGACCATCTGGCTGATGGCCACACCGGCGAGGATACATTGGGTCATCTGGACGAAATGATTCATGAAGCTCAGCACAACTCCGAGGTGCTTTTGGAAGAAATGGCCACTTCCGCAGGCATGGGCGCGATGCTTCGCAACTTACGCTTTGAGGCTGAAGAGATCGAGAAGGCGAAGGAGATCCTTACTGATCTTCGCGCCGATCATCTTTCCGACGCCAGTGACCTGCTGGACGCTCTCATAAGCGCGAAACTGGCTGACACGAATGGCTCTGACCTTCGAGAACAGATCGATCAGAGTAAGAGCAAGCTCAAGGAGACGCTGGATTCCATCAAACAGGAAATTACCAAGGCGCGCCTGAAAGATTTGCACGAGGTCGCTGATGGGGTGATCGCCATGTCCCCCGACGGCGTCAGGGATGCCAACATGGTTGAAAACCACCCAGAGCCTTCTGAGCCTGACGGGATCGACGCAATCAGCAACGCTCCCACCCAGTCATCAGCAAGGAGGCCAGATTGGTGAGATCGCTCATCGCTGCAAGGCGACAAACGGGGAATGCGGACTGAAGATCGCGATGACCGGATCCTTCGTGATTTCGGAGCAAGGCGCGCAGGGCGGCGACCTGACGATCCTGTCAGCAGGCCCCTTCATCCAGCGCATTACTGGCTCCATCTGACGAAACGACAGCACCTACGACCTCTAAGATGCAACATGGAATGGAGATCGCGATGAAGAACGCCGATGTGCTGAGGGATTTCGGTGGCAGGATCGGGCTGCCGAACCTCCAGTTCAGCAGCGACGGTGCTGTGGGCGTGGTCGTTGGAGACAATCTCGAAATTCGGATCGAGGGAGATGCTGATGGGGAGAGCCTGGACCTGATTGGCGTAATCGGCCCCCTTCCCTCGAACTCAAACCGCTTCCTGATTGCTCTTCTCACGGCCAATCATAGCGGGGTAGCAACTGATGGTGGCGCAGTGGCCATCGACCCGCGCACGACGGCTCTCACCTATTGCAAACGCATCGACACGAGTGCTGCGACGGGCGACAGTTTTCTGTGCGACATGCAGCAATTCGTGAAATATCTCGCCTTCTGGGTCAATTATGTACCAGGCATCGCCACGGCCTATTCAGGCGAGCGGCGGGCAGAGCCTTTTACGGAAAGCACCATGCGAATTTGACCAGGCGGGCTCAGGCGAAAAGGCCGGGCCCGCCTGTCATCGTTTAGCCGCCACCCATGGTGGAGCCGGGATAGAAGGGCAGAACGCTGACCCGTGTGCCGGTCAGCTTGGCATAGGCATTTGCAACGGCAGGGGCCACGCAGGGCACTGCGGTTTCACCAATACCCCCGATCGGCCCAGCGCTCGGAACGATCTTCGTGATCACCTGCGGCATTTCCGAACGTCGCAGCAACCGGTAGTTGCTGAAGTTTGTCACATTGGCCTTGCCTGCCGCGAAAGTGACCTGACCCCAGAGCGTCGCGCTGAGGCCGTGGGCAACACCGCCTTGCATTTGCGCCTCGATGGCGTCCGGATTGACAGCGGTCCCGCAGTCGATCGCGCAATAGACCTTGTTGACCTTCACGACACCGGCCGACGTCTTTGTCACTTCCGCAACTTCCGCAATGATGCTGCCGAAACCAATGAGGAAAGCCAGTCCCCGCGCAGTTCCTGTAGGCGGCGGCGAAGCCCAGTTGCTGATCGAGGCCACCGCATCGAGCACGGCGAGCGCGCGCGTATTGCCAGCGAGAAGTGTTTTGCGGAAGGCGAGCGGGTCTTGACCCGCAAGTGCTGCAAGCTGGTCGATCGAGCTTTCGACGGCAAATGTGTTGTAGGACTCGCCCACGGAGCGCCAATAGCCGAGTGGCACACTGGTTGGATTGGGGACGAATTCGATCTGCCTTGCTCCGATCGAATAGGCAAGGCCAGTTGCACCCGCGACTGCCCCGGTATCCTCCGGATTCGATCCTGGCGTCGTGCTGCGCTGGGCGCTGATGGATGGCGCGACATTGCGATATACCAGCGAAGCAATATTGCCCGATGCATCGAGGCCCGCCTGCACACGGATCAAAGAGCATGGCCGGTACATGTCATGCTGGAAGTCCTGGGTGCGAGACCAGGTCAGCTTCACTGGCTTGCCGACAGCCTGGGAAATCTTGATGGCCTGGGAGATATAGTCCTGCTCGATTTTGCGACCCAATCCTCCACCCAGGAAGGTCGTATGGACCGTGATGGCTGTCGCGGGCAGGCCGGTCAGAGCCTGAGCCGTCGCCAGGCAGTAGCCCTGCGCCTGCGTTGGCGCCCAGATTTCACAGGACGTCGGAGTCACCGAGGCTGTGCAGTTCAGGACTTCCATGCAGGCATGGGCAAGGAACGGCAGCTGGTATGTGGCATCGATTTTATTGGTCGAGCCAGCAAGCGCTGTCACTGCATCGCCACTCGTCTCAATGACTTGTGGCGTGCCTGACGACATCAGCGTCTGCGCCTGGGCGAGAATAGCTGCTGAATCAATGCTCGCGGAGGAGGCTGGGATCGCCCAGGTGACCTTGAGGCCATTGGCGAGGTTCATCGCGGTCCAGGTATCATTGGCGACAACGCCAACAGCATTGCCCAGGTTGACGACAGCGAGAGCACCACCTGGCTTTGATGGCATTGTTTGCACTGTCCCCCCCAAGGTGGGGCAATGCTGGACGGCCGCATAGACCATTCCGGGAACCCGGACGTCGATTCCGAATGTCGCAGCACCTGTGACCTTGTCTGGAATGTCCGTACGCGGAAGGCGCTGGCCGATGACTGTCAGCGTGGTATTGAGCGAAACCGTGGATGGATCTGGCGCCGTGAGTTTCGCCGCATCAGCGGCAATGGTCCCGAAGGGCACGGATGTGGAGCCACACCAGACAGCGCTATTCTTGACCGTACAATTACTGCGCGGCTGACCAAGGTAGGTCGCGCCCTGCGTCAGCAACATTTCACGCGCAACGGCTGCAGCCTTGCGCAGTGGCGTGAACCATCCACGCATGCTCGTGCTACCACCCGTGACCTGCGCATGAAAAAGCGGATTGGCATAGGCAGCCGCAGCTGGCGCATGTTCAGTGCGCACAGTGGTCCAGTCCAGTGCCAGCTCCTCGGCAACAAGTTGGGCCATACCGGTCATGATGCCCTGCCCCATCTCGGTCGCACCGATATAGACGGTGACCACGTTGCTGGGATCGATCTGGATATAGGCGCCGACCATGGCACCCGTGCCGGCTATCGCTTCATGACCGCTGAACCCAACGGTGAAGCTGACGACAAGTCCCGCAGTTCCACTGCGGAGGAAAGAGCGACGGTCGAGCGCAAAGGAACCACGCTCTGCGAGAACAGCCTGGGTCATATGGGGCGTCTCCAATTATCTGATCAGGAATGGTGAAGGGAATGGATGGGCTGTTAGAGCCCCTGCACTGCAGCGGTGACACGCTGGTAAGTGCCGCAGACACAGAGATTGTTCATCTCTCCAGTGATGCTGCTGCCGTGATGGCCGGCCTTCATGGCGCCGACTGCTGACATCAGCATTCCGGACTGGCAATAACCGCACTGTGGCACCTGGTTGGCGATCCAGGCCGCCTGTGCCTTCTTGCCATCAGGGTCTGCAGCCAGACCTTCGACAGTCATGATCTGCTTGCCAGCTGCTTCCGATACGCTCATGTCGCAGGATTTCTCCGGCTGACCATTGATGAGAACCGTGCAGGCGCCGCAAATCTCTACGCCGCAACCATATTTGGTGCCGGTCAGGCCGACCAGATCGCGCAGAGCCCAAAGCAGAGGCATGTCCGTGCTGCTGACATTGATCGGATAGCTCTTTCCATTCACATTGAGTGTGACGCCCGAGCCGCCAGACGTCGTGGCAGGTGAGCCGGAGCCGGCAACGGAACCTGAATTTGAACCTGTATTCGAAGAAGAACTGCCATTCGAACCGGAATTCGTATTTGTGTTATATTTGCTGGGGCTGGAATCTTCCATTGCAGTGACTCCGATAGAAATTTGACCAATCGCCCGACGCTGATTCGAAGCGCGGCTCCGCGACCGAAATGACCATAGAACCCAATTGCTCAGCCGACGTTAAATTCAGCGCGTGATTTCGAACTGAAGGTCTCAGCTAAATATGACTCCAATTTTATAGTCATAGTGTCCTGCCCCGTTCGAGGGGGTCAGCAAGCAGATGTCAATCACGACTGTTTCGAACTTAAATACATGATATTATTTCTATTTTTAGTCTGCTTCCCCATGCCTTATCGGGCGGATTACATGATCGGACGCCACCACGGGGGCAGGACCTCGCCTGCGTCCGCACCCTGCCCCATGATAAAAAAATTAATTCGGATACATGCTCGTCTCGATAGGAGTGATGAATTGGCTCAACATGTGATCGGCCGCTTTCTGAACGACATTGATTTTATGGATCAACGATATAGTCGACGCCACTGCGAAAATTGTTGAAAAATCGTCATAAATCATTGCTTCAGCGGGCTCCACTTCGTCAGGCCGTGGCAGCTTTCCCCGTGACAATCCATCATCAGGCACAACCTTCGATTGCCGCGCAAAGTGAACGGTACAGACCTGCTCGGTAGCCAGGATTGACTGCAGGATTTCACGGTTGAGGGCGACACGGATATGGGACGTGATGGCTCACACCAGTGGATGACTTCCCCTTTCACCTTGCGCCTCGCGCCCCGACGCTCCATCAAGGGGCCGGTGCGTGGTAGGGGTCGAGGGTTCCAGGCGGATGAGGATCGAAGTCGAGTTGGGGACCACGGTCGAGCGCAATGCTCTGGCCACCCCGGCCGTCATCGACATCGAAGAGCTGCTGGCGACCCGCCTTCTTGTGCAAGGCAATTCCGGCTCAGGCAAATCCCACCTTCTGCGCCGTCTTCTCGAGCAGAGCGCCCCCCACGTCCAGCAGCTCATCATCGACCCTGAGGGCGATTTCATGAGCCTGTCGGATCGCTACGGCCATATCGTGGTCGAGGCGAACCGCAGCGAGCGGGAGCTGGAGGCGATTGCGCTGCGCATTCGCGAGCACCGGGCCTCCTGCGTACTCAACCTCGACAGCCTTGAGGTAGATATGCAGATGAAGGCCGCCGCGGTCTTCCTGAACGCCTTCTTCGATGCGCCCCGCGAGTTCTGGTACCCGGTGCTGGTGGTCGTCGACGAGGCCCAGCTCTTTGCGCCGGCAGCCGCGGGCGAAGTATCCGACGAAGCCCGGCGCATTTCGCTGGGCGCGATGACGAACCTCATGTGCCGTGGCCGCAAGCGCGGGCTTGCCGGCGTCATTGCCACCCAGCGCCTCGCCAAGCTCGCCAAGAACGTCGCCGCCGAGGCCTCGAATTTCCTGATGGGCCGAACCTTCCTCGACATCGACATGGCGCGCGCTGCAGATCTGCTGGGCCTTGACCGGGCAAGGGCCGAAATGTTCCGTGATCTGGGACGTGGCACCTTCGTCGCGCTTGGACCGGCGCTGACCCGCAAGCCCATCGCCATCAAGATCGGGCCGGTTGAAACGGCACCACGCGCTGCCGCGCCCAAATTGATGCCCCTGCCCGACCCAAGTGATGGTGAAATGCGCGACATGATCCTCGCGCCGCTCGAAGCCGCGGCCCCGCGCGCACAACGACGTGCTCAACCCCGCCCTGAGCAAAGCACCGAGGCCCTGCTGGAGGCCGCCTCCCGAGAACCGGATGCCGCTGCAACAGATGAGACACGGGAGGCCCTGCCGAGCCTCACAGCGGCCGAAAGGGACGCCCTGCTTCAGGACATAGCCTCTCAGGTCATGGCCGATCCTGAAGCTCCCTACCGGCCGGAGGGCGTCCTCTATCAGGATTTTCTGGTCCACTGCCGGATGCGCAGGGTCCCGGCCCCACGACCTGACCTCGATACGTTCCGTCGGTATCTGACCGTGGCTCGCGCCGGAACCATAGGTGACCTCGCCGAGAACCCGGACTGGGTACGTGCCATGGAAGTTTCCGTCGAGGTTCCGGAGGATCTGCGCGGGCTTTACCTCCTGTTCGCCCGCTCAGCGATCGATGCCAAGCCCTGTCCCTCGGATCATGACGCCGCACGCGCCTGCGGCACCCATTCGCCAAGCCGTGCCCGCAGCCGCGTGACGATGCTGGAACAGAATGCCTTCATCACCATCCGCAAGGACATGCGCGGCAACCGCATCATCGCCCTGCCCGATATCGGGCGCGAAACCGCGCCTGGCGATCCCACTGCGCCCGCCCGTGAGGAAGTGGGCTAGCTGAGCCCTTGCGCTCGCGCGTCTCTCCCGTGAGGATGCATCCAGATCACGGGAGGACTGATTGAGCGGGCTCAGGCACGAAGACCACGTTTCGCCTTTCATGGGCGCAGACATCGCGAGTTGGCTGGCAGATCTTGCCGCATGGCGCGGTGATCATCCCATGCTCATCTGGGCGCCCCCTGAGGGGCCCTCGAAGACCTGGTCCTATCGCCGCTTCGTCCATGACGTGTCCTGCCTGGCCGGCGGACTGGCAAAGCGCGGCATCAAGCCGGGCGACCGGGTCCTGGTGCATCTCGAAAACGGCCCCGAGATGCTGCTGGCGCGATTTGCATGCAATTGGCTTGGAGCCGTGTGTGTGGGCACAAATGCCCATGCCGTAGGTCCGGAACTCGACTGGTATGCCGCCTCGACAGGGGCGGTCGCGGCCATCACCCAGCCGAAGTTTGCGGCCATGGTGTCCGAGCATTGCAGGGGCCTGCGCTGGATCGCTGTGACACAGGACGACGCTGGCACGTCTGCAGCGGCCAGTGCCGTTCCAGCCCGTGCGGAGTCTTTCGAAGGGCTGTTCGGCGAGCCCCTGCCGCGCCGGGCACCAGACCCATTCGCGCAAGCTTCGATCATGTTCACCACAGGTACGACGTCGCGTCCGAAGGGTGTCGTGTGGACACACGCCAACGTGCTGTGGGGCGCGCGCCTCAATGCGGCCCAGCAGCGTCTTCAGGCAGATGATGTCACGCAGGTCTTCCTGCCCATGTACCATGTGGTGGGCCTGTCCTGGTGCGCGACGGCCACCCTGTGGGCCGGCGGCACACTGCTCATCCAGCCACGTTTTTCGGCCAGCGGGTTCTGGCCGGCAGCCATCGAGCATGGTGCCACAGTCGCAGGACAGGTGTTCTTCACCCTGAAGGTGCTGGCGGGTGGCGAGATCCCAAAGCATCGGTTTCGCAAATGGATCGTCGCCCGACATGAGCCCGCACAGATGCAACGTTTCGGCGTCGATTTCGTCGCGGGTTGGGGCATGACCGAAGTGCTCACTCAGGTGATCGTCTGTGAACCCGGCATGGATGCACCGCAGGGAGCCATCGGCCGGCCCTCCTCCGGCTATCGCGTCCGCATCGTGGGGGACGACGGCGAGCAGGTACGCCCGGGGGAGTCAGGGCAGCTGCTCGTGGGTGGCGTGCGAGGCCTCTCGATTTTTCGCGAATATGACGGAAACGAGGCCGCAACTCGCGAAGCCTTCGACGAGGATGGCTACTTCCAGACCGGTGACCGGGTGATCCTGCGCGAGGATGGCTGGCTGCAGTTTGGTGACCGGATCAAGGACGTGCTGAAGGTCGGCGGCGAAGGTGTCTCGGCGTCGGAAATCGAACATGTGATCCTTCACGTTCCCGGCGTCGCGGAAGTGGCAGTTGTTGCGAAGGCTGACGTGGACTACGGCGAAGTGCCGGTTGCCTTCGTGGTTCCAAAGCGTGATGCGGGACCAGATGTGGTTGCCGCCATCGAAGCGGCCGCACTCACTCGCTGCCGGGAGGAGCTCGCGAAATTCAAGGTTCCGCGCGAGATCCGCATCGTGGATGGTTTGCCCATGGTGGGCTTCGGAAAAGTTTCGCGCGCGAAGCTGCGCGACATGCTCGCGCAGGGCTGACGCTCAGCGCCGGAACGAATGATGCTGGAGCCAGTGCTCCAGCATCCAGATGTGATCATTGCCCCAGAACATCTCGCCATCGACGAAAAAGGTGGGCGCACCAAAAACGCCTTCGGCGACTGCCTGCTCCACAGCGGACTGCAAGGCCGCCTTGAGGTCCGGACCGCCAAGTGCCTGTTCCAGCGCTGCGCCATCGAGACCAAGGGCAGCGGCCTCTTCGATCACGGCCTCAGGCGGTGTGATGTCCTGCCCACGCACCCACAGGCGCGCAAAGAGTGCCTGCGCAAGCGGCTTTGCCTTCTCCGGCGCATGCTCGCGGGCCCAAAGGAAGGCGCGACAGGCAGCCAGAGAGTTCACGCCCTTGAGGCCGTGATGGCGGAACGGCACGTCGAAATATTCGGCGAGCCGGACCATGTCGCGCTTCAGATAGGGCCCCTTCAGCGGATATTCGAGCAGGGGCTTCATGCCCATGATCTTCATGACGGTAATGCCAAGCAGCATGGGCCGCCATTCGACTTCGCGCCTGTGATGGGCCGCGACTCTCTCAATCGCGATAGAGCCGATATAGGCAAAGGGCGATAGCGGGTCGAAGTAGAAGACGATGGGCACACTCACTGCTCAGGTCACTCCTGCCGCGCTGCTCTTGAGGGCCTGGGGTGGTGTGCCATCACCGATGAGCAGATAACGCGGAACGAGCAGCATAAGGGACGCCCCGACAATCAGCGACAGGCCAATGACCGTCATCGGCGCCGAGAAACCGCCCGTCATATCGCGCAGGACCCCCATGACCATGGGTGCCGTGGCTGCGCCGCACATGCCGATGGTGTTCATGAAGGCGATTCCTGCCGCATGGGCCGAGCGCGGCAGAACAGCTGATGGCATGGTGAAGAACAGAGACCAGACCGGGGTCGAAGCCACGCCTGCTACCACAAGGCCCAACAAGCGCATGGCAGGATCGGTGAGGATTGCCGCCATGATCCATCCAAGCCCGGCAACCGCCATCGGGATGATCGAGGACCAGAAACGTTCCCTGCGCCGGTCCGAATAGGCGGCCCAGATCGGCATGGCGATGAGCGTACAAAGCGGCGGAATAGCCGCGATGAGACCCGTCATCCAGTAGGGCTGGTCCGGTCGCGACATTCCGCGCACGATCTGCGGCAGCCAGTAGCCGGCTGCACCGAAATTGCCGATCAGGGTGAAATAGGCGGCCGAAATAATCAGCATGTTGCGGCTGAGGATCTGGCCCCACATGGTCGTGCTGGGCTGAACTGATGAACGCTCACGCGCTTCCGCATCGCGCTGCACTGCATTTTCGATCAGCTTCTGCTCATCGAGCGTCAGCCATCTCGTACCCATCGGCTTGTCTGTCAGATAAAACAGAATAACGATGCCCAGAAGGACCGCAGGTACGCCTTCAATCAAGAAGAGCCAGCGCCAGCCCTGCAGGCCAAAAAAGCCATCCAGCCCGAGCAGCAAGCCGGAAATGATCGAGCCTCCGGCAATGGCAACGGGCTGGGCTATCATGAACCACGACTGGGCACGCGCGCGATGGTACTGCGGATACCAATAGGTCAGGTAGAGCACGAGGCCGGGTATGAACCCCGCTTCTGCAGCGCCGACGAGACCACGCAGGGTGAGTAGGCTTGCCGGGCCAGATGCAAAGGCGCAGCCCGCTGAAGCAATACCCCATGTCACCATGATGCGCGCCAGCCAGATCCGTGCGCCGAAACGTTGCAGCGCGAGATTGCTGGGGATTTCAAACAGCGCATAAACAATGGAAAAGATCGTGACCGACAGGCCGAAGACCGATGCGGTGACGCCAAGGTCCTTGCCCATCGTGATCTGGGCAAAGCCGATGTTGGTACGATCGAGATAATTGATGACCGCCAGCACGAATAGAAACCAGAGAATGCGGCGCGACACCTTGGCAAGTGCCTGCTCTTCCTCGTGCGAAAACTGAGTTGCCGATTCACCCATGGCGCCCCTCCCCGATTTTTTAATTGGGGAGAGACTAGCGCCTGAAACCCTTGTGCAGCAAGCGGGGCCGCGACCTCGTCAGCCGGAGGCAATCACTTCTTGTCGATGATCTGGTTCAGCGTCGCAAGAACCTCCGGTGTCACCGTCGCCAGGGAGCCGAAAATGGCCGTCCCACGGTCTACCGGAACGAAGGAATAGGGCAGCCCATTCATCGAAACGGACTGTCTGACGAAGTCCGGATCATTGGCAGCCGCTGCATAACCCGCCCGCAGGGCAGCGACAGCTTCCGGTGGTGTGCCCGCTGGTGCCAGTCCCACAAAGGCCATTTCACCAATCTGGCTGACGAGCCAGTTGGTGGCATCCCACAACGGACCCGCAGGTGGCTTCCCGTTGATTTCCCGGTAGAGCTGCGGGAAGGCGGGCATCTCCGTGATGAAGCTGTTGGGCTGGAAATTACCACTCGCATCGGCGGGAACCAGATAGGCAATGCCCATCCCCTGCCCCGACTTGATGAACTCTGCATTGCGACCACGGAACGTCGTGATGCTGGTGCTGTGAAACTGCACTTCATTGCGTTGCATGGCGAGGAACACATCATTGCCGCCGCGATAGCCAATGACCATCTTGTCCTTCACGCCAAGCACGCCCAGCGCAAGATGGGCCAGCAGTCCAGAGGGGTCCGTCGCGTTCAGCGCACCTACTGTCAGCATGTCGCCTTTGGCGATGTCCGCAGGCGTCTTCAGGCCTCCGGGTATGCTGTTCGCATTGGCGTATAAAACGCGCGTGTCGCCAGTTCCTCCGAGAAATTCAAATTTTTCATAGCGCGCGCGCATCGATGGAAGCGCGAGCGCTTGAGCGAGCGGATCCCATGGTCCCCAAAGGATCGTCAGCCCATCGGCCTTGGCCTTCTCCGCCAGAAAGTTCGTTGCGAGAAGTCCGCCAGCGCCGGGCATATTCTGGACCACCAGCGTTGGATTACCGGGAATGTGCTTCTGCATGACCTGCGAGAACATGCGCGCAAAGAGGTCAACCGTTCCGCCCGCTTCAAGCCCGACGAGGATATTGATGGTCTTGCCCCTGTAGAAAGGCTCGCCTTGCTGGGCATGAAGGGCCACAGGAGCGAATGCCGTTGAGAGACCCAGCGCCAGCGAGCCCTTCAGAAGGTGCCTTCTTCTCATCTCGTCCCCCGTCCTTGGCATTTTTACCGTCCTGACCGCCTGTCAGCGACCCTGTTTGTGCTTTTCGATCACGGCCTTTGCTGCGGCCAGATAGTCCTGTTCGGACTGGTTCTGACGTTTCAGGCCGACGAGTTCGTAATAATCGTCCAGAGTGCAAAAGCCCGGCCGTGCATTGTCGAGGCTGTGGTCACGTCGCAATGCGCCCATGGCTCGAGTGACACCGCCCACTGCAGCAAAAAGTGCCGCGGATGGGAAGGTCATCATGGCAGCACCAGCCGCCTCGAATTCGGATGGCGAGGACATCCCCTTGGGATTTGCGTTGGACTGGTTGGCCATTTGCGGGCCAGGAACTTCGCGCAGGATGCGTTTGAAGATATCGAGATCGTCGGCGCCAATCACCTTGGCCATGTCGACGCCGATATCCTTGTAAAGCTGAGCCCTTTCGATGGCACCATCGACACCCTCGACCGAAAGTGCATCCGTGCGCGCAACGATGTAGAGATCCGGGTCGCGGCGGGCGTCGAGCGCGGCTTTCAACTTGGACAGCATCTCCTGCGCAGGTACAAGCTGCTTGCCTTCCATATAGCCGCAGCGGTTCGGGAAGACCTGATCGCCAATGAAAAGCCCGGCGACTCCTGCATTCTCAAAGGCCCGCACCATCTGGCGCACGTTGTTGACGCCGCCGAAGCCTGTATCGCCATCAACATAGACGGGCACGTTCACGGCGGCACAGATGCGCCCGTAATGGTCGGCATAGTCTCGCATGTTCGATTGGCCGGTATCTGGCTGTCCGAGCAGGACACCAACCGCCGCATAGCCGCCTGCGACGACCACATCGAACCCTTGTGCTTCAATGATCCGGGCAGAGAGTGCATCATAAGCGCCCGGTGCCAGCACCATGCCCGGCGCTGCCAGTAGCTCACGAAAGCGCTTGCGAAGGCTCATCGGGGTCACTCCTTAAAGCGAAGACGCGTTAGCATGCTGCGTCCATGGCGCATCGTTTCTGCGCGCCTGTTCAAAGGCCTCGATATCGGCCAGGGACTTGAGCGTCATGCCGATATCGTCGAGACCTTCAAGCAGACGTGTGCGATCCGCATCGGAAATCTCGAAGCCCATGATCAGCCCATCGGGACCGATGAGGGTCCTGGCCTCAAGATTCGCCGTGAATACCGGCGCTCCATCAGCTGCCAGAACTGCGGCCTCAAGCCTGTCTGCCTCAGCATCCGGCAAGGTGACCGGCAGCACACCGTTCTGCAGGCAGTTCTCGCGATAGATGTCGGCGAAGCTGCGCGCGACGATGCAGGAGATCCCGACTGCCTGAAACACCCAGACAGCAGATTCACGCGAGCTGCCGCAACCGAAATTGCGACCGCTCACGAGAATAGAGCCCGTGCGGAATTTCGGCTGGTTGAAGACGAAAGCCAGATCCTCGGCGCCATTGTCCAGGCGGCGGCGATTCTTGAAGAGCGTCTCGGCATAGTTCTCGGACAGCTTCGCGCCACCGCCCACGGGGGCAATCTGGTCGGTGTTGACGTCGTCCTCGATCAGCGGAATGGCGACGCCGGTCACACGGGTGAATGGCTTCATCACTTGCCCCCTGAAAGCTTGCGAACATCGGTGATGCTGCCGGTCACAGCGGCGGCGGCAGCCAGCGCCGGGCCAACAAGATGCGTGCGCGCGCCGCGCCCCTGCCGGTTCTCGAAATTGCGATTGGTGGTCGACAGGATGCGCTCGCCTGCCTTGCCGCCATCGCCATTGGCGCCGGCGCACATGGAGCAGGCGGACTCGCCCCAGACGAAACCAGCATCCTTGAAGACCCGATCGAGCCCAATGGCCTCGGCATCGCGTTTCACCTTGCCCGATCCTGCTGACACCAGGGCGGAGACGCCATCGGCCACCTTGCGACCGCGCACGATGTCGGCAGCCTCCTGAAGATCGGGCAGACGGGCATTGGTACAGGAGCCAATGAAAACACGATGTACCGGCAGCCCCTCAAGAGCTACCCCAGGAGCAAGGCCCATATAGGCAATGGCCCGTTCAACCGGCCCGCGCTGTTCTGCCGGCATGGCTGAGGGATCAGGTACGCGCCCGTCGATGGTCACCACCTGTCCGGGATCCGTGCCCCATGTGATGTGGGGC
Source organism: uncultured Hyphomicrobiales bacterium (assembly GCA_903889985.1). GTDB lineage: Bacteria > Pseudomonadota > Alphaproteobacteria > Rhizobiales > Beijerinckiaceae > Terripilifer. Next base: position 27,640 of record CAISZN010000319.1, read on the forward strand.
AGCAGACCATCGCAATCGACCTCGATGTCGCGATCGAAGACCGCATCCGCATCGCTGGGCAATGTGCGCCAATAGCTCAGGGCGCGATCCCACATGGCCCCTTGCGGGCCCCACGGGCGGCCATGCAGCCAGTCAAAGGTCTTGTCATCGGGCGCGACGAGGCCGCTGCGTGAGCCCATTTCAATGGTGAGATTGCACAGGGTCAGCCGCCCCTCGATGGACAGGCTGCTGGCCACCTCGCCCGAAAACTCGATCGCGTGTCCGCGCCCGCCGGAGGTGCCAATCTGCGACAGGATGCGCAGGGCGACGTCCTTGGCTGACGCATGAGCTCCGAGCTTGCCAGTCAGTCGGATGCGCATGCGCTTCGGCTTGTTCAGGGCAATGACCTGGCAGGCGAGCACATGTTCGAGCTCGGTGGTGCCGCAGCCGAAGGCTAGCGCGCCGAGGCCGCCGACCGTGCAGGCATGGCTGTCGGGGACCGCATGGGTGGCGCCGGGCAGCACCATACCGAGCTCGGGCGCCACCACATGGGAAATGCCATGTTCGGGATCATCGAGATCAAACACCCGAATGCCATTCTCAAGGCTGCCCTCGCGCACCGCATCGATGAAGGCCTTACCTTCAGGATTGGTGCGGTCGTCGCGGCCCGGACTTGAGGCTGGGGTGTGGTCCAGTGCCGAAAAAGTCAGGTCGGGACGGCGCACCTTGCGCCCGGACGCCTTCAGCTTCTTGAAGGCATGGGGTGCATGCAGCTCATGCAGCACATGCCGGTCGATGAAGAGCAGCTCGCGGCCATCCATGCGGCGGCCGACGAAATGGGCCTGCCAGATCTTGTCGATGATCGTCCGGGGTGTGGTTGTCGCCTCGGTGGGCAATGCCGTTTCCTCTCATCCTGCGCCGGACGCTGGCCAAAGGCCGATCGGCGTCCGTGAACTCTTCTGGCTGAATGACTTTTAGGGCGAAGCATAGGGTCGAGGCAATCTGGAAGCTTGCCTTCTCCCTGCTGGCGAATTGCGCCCCGCCGCCATGGCTGCAAGGATAGGCCGCATCAAAAGGGAGTTTGGGATGTGCGTGCGGAAGATGCTTGGGGCAGGATTTGCGGTCCTGGTGGCCCTTTGGTCAGCGGCAGCTCTGGCGCAAGGAGCGGCCACGGGACAACTCCGCATCGTGGTCGGAACATCCGTTGGCGCCACCTATGACGCCTATGCCCGCCTTGTCGCTCAGCACATGCCGAAGTACCTGCCCGGCCATCCCACGATCGTGGTGCAGAACATGGCCGGTGCGGGCGGGCTGACTGCCGCCAACTACCTGTTCAACGTGGCCCCAAAGGACGGCTCGACGTTTGGCGTCTTTGCGCGCGGCCTGCCGATCCAGCCCCTGCTTGACCCGCGTGGCATCCAGTTCAAGCCTGAGCAGTTCACATGGCTTGGCAGCCCCACCTCCGAGACGAGCCTCGTCTGGTCCTGGCATACGACGCCGTTCAACACATTCACGGACGTGATGCAGCGGGAGATGATTATTCCCGCCACTGGACCGGGCGCCGACAGTTTCACCTTCCCCTTCGTGATGAATGCCATCCTGGGGACCAGGTTCAAGATCGTGCCTGGATATCCGGGCAGCCCCGAGCTCTTCATGGCTGTGGAAAAGGGTGAGGCAGAGGGAGTTGCCTCCACATCCTGGAACAACTTCGTCACAGGCAAGGCGGACTGGGTGCGCGATGGAAAAGTGCGCTTCCTGCTGCAACTAGGCCTCAAGAAAATGGAGGAACTGAAAGATGTGCCACTCGTTCTGGACGTCGCCAAGACCGAGTCCGACAGGCGCGCGCTTGAGCTGATCTTCTCCCGAAATACGCTGGCCTATCCCTTCGCCGCACCGCCGGGCTTGCCGGCAGAAAAGGCGCAGGCCCTACGTTCCGCTTTTGACCAGACAATGGCGGATGCAGAGTTCCGTGCCGATGCCCTTCGCCAGAACCTTCAGCTCGATCCGACCCTGTCTGCGGAGATGACAAGGCTGATCGACGCGCTGGCGCATACCGATCCGCAGATCGTGGAGCGTGTCAGAGCCGCGCTGGCCGAGGGCGAGAAGACCGCACTCGGCCGCTGATCCTTAAGGCTTGCCGTTCAGGGGCCGGGGAAACACACCCTTCGTGGTGAAGGTCCGTGTCGGCTGGGCCGGCTTGCCCTTGTGGCCGATGCGCTTGCCTTCACCAGTTTTGCCGGTGCCGGCGGGCTGCCAAGCCGGCACCAATTGGTGCTTGCCCGGCCCAATGAGATCGGCGCGACCCATGGCCTTCAGCGCCTCGCGCAGCACCGGCCAATTCTCGGCATCGTGGTAGCGCAGGAACGCCTTGTGCAGGCGCCGCTGGCGCAGGCCCTTTACCGCATCGACGGGCTCGGACGCGCCGCGCCGCACCGGCTTCAGCGGATTGAAGCCTGAGTGATACATGGCGGTGGAGAGCGCCATGGGGGACGGCAGGTAGGTCTGCACCTGATCGGCGCGATACTTGTTGCGCTTGAGCCAGAGGGCCAGGTTCATCATGTCCTCATCCGTCGTGCCCGGATGGGCCGCGATGAAATAGGGAATGAGGAAGTAGTCCTTGTTGACCGCCTTGGCCGCCGCATCGAAGAGCTGCTTGAAGCGGTCATAGGAGCCAATGCCCGGCTTCATCATTTTGGAGAGCGGTCCATCCTCCGTATGCTCTGGAGCAATCTTCAGGTAACCGCCCACATGGTGCTCGACGAGTTCGCGCACATAGGCGGGGCTCTTCACCGCAAGGTCATAGCGCACACCCGAGGCCACCATGACCTTCTTGACGCCCTTGATCTCGCGCGCCTTGCGATAGAGCTGGATCAGCGGATCGTGGCTGGTGTTCAGGTTCTTGCAGATGTCGGGATAGACGCAGGACGGCTTGCGGCACAGGGCCTCGGTCTGCTTGTCCTTGCAGCCGATGCGATACATGTTCGCCGTCGGCCCGCCGATGTCGGAGATGATGCCCGTGAAACCTTCCGTCTTGTCGCGGATGGTCTCGATTTCCTTGAGGATAGAGCCTTCCGAACGCGACTGGATGATGCGGCCCTCATGCTCGGTGATGGAGCAGAAGGAACAGCCCCCGAAGCAGCCGCGCATGATCGTCACCGAATGGCGGATCATCTCCCAGGCGGGGATCTTGGCACCCTCATAGGAAGGGTGCGGCGCACGGGCGAAGGGAAGGTCGTAGACCCCGTCCATCTCCGGCGTGGTCAGCGGGATCGGCGGCGCGGTGAGCCACACATCCTTGTCGCCATGTTTCTGAATGAGCGGCCGGGCGTTGCCGGGATTGCTCTCCTTGTGCAGCACGCGGGAGGCTCGGGCATAGGCTTCCCGGTCCTGCGCTGCCTGCTCGAAGGATGGCAGGCGAATGACCGTGCGCTCGCCCTGTTCGCCCTCATCCTTGCGACGGCGGCCCTCATCGGGCTCGTCGAGATCATCGACGGGCGCCTCGACCCAGCCCTCGGGCGTCCCATCACGCAGGAACGCCAAGCCACGGACGTCGGAGAAGTCCTGCTTGATGCCGGCCTTGGCGATGCGATGCGCCACTTCCACCAGGGCACGCTCGGCATTGCCGTAGAGCAGCAAGTCCGCCTTGGCATCCATGAGGATCGAGCGTCGCACCTTGTCGGACCAGTAGTCGTAATGGGCGATGCGCCGCAGGGAGGCCTCGATGCCACCCAACACGATCGGCACGCTGGTATAGGCCTCACGGCAACGCTGGGAATAGACGAGCACGGCGCGGTCCGGGCGCTTCCCACCTTCGCCACCGGGCGTGTAGGAATCGTTGTGACGCAGCCGGCGATCCGAGGTGTAGCGGTTCACCATGGAGTCCATGTTGCCGCTGGTCACGCCGAAGAGAAGGTTGGGCTTGCCCAGCGCCTTGAAGGCGCTCGCATCACGCCAGTCTGGCTGGGCGATGATGCCAACGCGGAAGCCCTGCGCCTCCAGAAGCCGGCCGATGATCGCCATGCCGAAGCTGGGGTGGTCGATGTAGGCATCGCCCGTGACGAGGATGATATCGCAGGAATCCCAGCCAAGCTGATCCATTTCCTCCCGGGACATCGGGAGAAAGGGAGCGACGCCGAAGCGCTGTGCCCAGAATTTTCTGTAGGAAAACAGAGGCTTGGCGCCCTGCATGTCGGGTGCTAGCGAGGCCATGGAAGCAAATATCCTGTGGGATTGGCGCCACTAGACGCAATTCCACAAGAAGGTCAATGGGCAGAGGCTTTCATGGAAAACAACTCTGCCCCCTGCCCGTTCAATCGCAACGAAGATTACGCCCTTCGATGGCGCAGGCGCCGATCACCTGTCCGTGGGTGTCATAGCCGGTGAGCTTCCAGCTCTTGCCTGACGGATCAGCCTCATTGCGTTCCATCATGGAGAAGCCGAAGACTTTCGGGCGGCCGATGCCATCCTTCACCTCGACATCCTCCATCTTGATCCCCTTGACCGTCGTCGGGGCAATGGGAGACAGGTCGTCGCCGCCATGGCCGGAGACAACCTGAACAGGCAGATCCTGCACATAGCTCATGATCTCGAAGGTATGGTGATGCCCTGACAGCATCATCTGGACATTCGGGCCTATTGAATGACGCGCTGCGACCGCCAGGGTCTTGTTGTCCCCGGTGAAAACGCCCTTCTTCAAACTGTCCGCCGCCCAGATCGGACGATGGAAGGTCAGCCAGACCGGACCCGGAATCGAAGATGCTGCCTCGAATTGCGGGCGATACCATTCGACCTGCGTGGCGTTGACCTTTTCGGAGGCAGTCGACACATCCATGACGAACACAGTAACGCCGCCGATATCGACCGTATAGGGCTTTTGAGGTCCAAGGCACCCAGCGGCACCCGACGTGCTATCGAAGGCATAGGAATCGAGCAGGCGCGCCCAGCCCTTGCCCCCACGCTCGCATTCCTCATGATTGCCGCGCACCATGATCCAGGGCGCGGCGGCCAGCAGGGAGTCTCCGGGCGCAAAGAAATCCGCCTTCCAAACCTCCCAGCTGTCCCCGAATGGGGTTCCGGCACATCCAAGGTTGCCGATTGGGCAGGCACTCTCCCGATAGTGCATGTCGCCCACATGCAGAACAAGATCCGGCTTGAACTGGGTGCTCATGTCGGCCCCCAGGCGGAAAGGCCATTCAGACATATCGTTGCAGGACTGAACCTGCTTTCCCTTCAACCGGCAGCCCGTATCTCCGATCAGCAGGATCTTGTTCGGCTTCGCCTTGGGAAGCGGCATAGGCACGCCGGCGATGGTCAAAAGCTTTGCTGTTGATGGAATCTGAAGGACACAGCCACGAACAGGAAAGTTCTCGCCGGGGGTGGACCGCTCGTTCATGCTGGCAGCAGCACCGTCGATGGTAGCGGCAGGGCAGCTTGCGGCATCGGTCACGGCCCGGGCTTCCAGGCCCCCGGGGACATACTGCACCCACTTGAACAGATCGCTGGCATCAGCACCCTGAATAGCGATGCAAGCCATGAGAGCGGCAAGACCCAGATGCCGGACGATGGGGCCGGTGCGGGCAATTTGTCGAAACACAGGTGAAGACATATAGGGCTCTCATGATCATGCCCGCACTGAGCGGATGGAAAGATGTTCTAGTTTGGTTTGATGACGCTCGACTGACCAAGATCCAAGAACAGATAAGATGCTTTTCTGACGATGACAGAATCAGGCGCACCCATCCTCAGCCGGGCCATGTTGGCGTTAATCTGAATTCTTGAATGGCTCATCAGTCAGGGTTTTCAGAAAGGCGACAAGCGCGTCGATCTCATCGTCTGTCGCACGCGGCTCTTCCCCAGCCTTTCGATCATAGGGAACCTGCCTGACGTTCACGTTATGGCGATAGCGCTCCGGCAAATCATCGAATTTTTCAACCGCCCCGTTGGCAGTCTTCGAAAACCAGCGGCCAGGATCCGTATCGCGGGTAAAATAAAATGCGACGACATCACGCAACTTGGTGAAAGCGCCGTTGTGAAGATAGGGACCCCCCACTGCCACATTGCGCAGGCTTGGCACCTTGAAGGCGCCACAAAGACTTTCAAGATCATAATCTGCCGGCGCCAAAGACCGCAGATCCGATCGCGCACAAAGACCAAGATCGAAATGCGCCGGATCAGCATTTTCCGGAATGGCGCGGTTGCGGGGAGCGCCGAGGACATCGTAGGTAAAATCAGTAAAGAGCCAGCTCCTAGGATTGCGCGAGAGTTGCGACATGTCGGTTGGTCCCTTGGCAGATGCCACAGCGGCCGAGCCTTCATGCTCATCGACACCACCACCATCATGACAGGACAGGCAATTGCCCTTCTTCCGATCCACGAAAAGCTGGAACCCCATCCATTCCTGATCACTCAGGAGCGTTCTCCCCTCTAGCCATTGATCAAATTTGGAGGAAAAGGGCTTGAAACGCGGCGACGCCTCATAAGAGGCAACCGCGGAAGCGAGCTTCTCAAAAGCACGATCATCTTCGAAGATTTGGGCACCATAGACCTCGCGCGCAAGGTCTGCATATGGGCCAGCGCGAACTTTTGAAACAACGCTTTCTTTCGATGGATTATTCATCTCGCGTGGGTTGAGCAGCGGCCCTTCCACCTGTTCCTCCAGGCCAGACGCGCGTCCATCCCAAAACTGTCCGCCGACAGGGACAATCTCGGGCTCCCCCGTCACGTCGTTCAGCCGCTCCGCAAAAGCGAACGGCGGGCTATAGGCCTGATACAGGATAGAGGGAGACTTGCGGTTACCGAAAATACCAGGCCGGCTGCCGGCAGGAATGGCCGGGATCGCTGAATGATTGTTGCCTCGGTATGCAGTGGCAGGATCGTGGCACGACGCGCACGATAGCCCCCGAGGCTCCGAAAGCTCGAGATCCTCGAAAATACGCTTCCCGAGCAGCAAGCCGGGAAGAAGACGAGCCTCGTCTTCAGTCCGCGGCTTGCTCCAGTCGACGAGATTTATACCCGGATCAGCCGCAGCCGATGCACAGGTCACGATCGTGGCAAGAACCACCAATAGATTGCGGACCACGGCACGCTGCCTCTCGACCTGCCCTTGGCTTATTGGCAAGCGAGCGTGCGCCCATCCACGATGCACCTGCCAATTTGCTTGGCATGTACGTCATAGCCCGTGAAGGTCCACTTGCCGGAACCATCTGTCGCGCGCTCAAGCATGGAAAAGCCATAAATCCCGGGCTTTGCGATGCCCGCTTTCACGGTCATACCGTCAACGGTCAGGCCGACAGGGTTCGGCGGCACTTCAGGGGAGAAATCGTCGCCGCCGTGGCCCGAAATCAAGGCCGCCGGAATATCCTGTTCATAGCTCATTGCCTCGAAAACGTGGTGATGGCCGGACAGGAAAAGCTGGACGTTCGGATCGAGGTTGCCCTTTGCAGCAGCTTGCAGCGTCTTGTTGTCGCCGCCCTGCTGGTTGCCAGCCGAGCCGTCGAGAACCCAAACCGGACGATGGAATGCGAGCCAAACTGGCCCATCGGCAGCCTGTTTGCTGGCACGCTCTGTCTTGGCCTGATCCTGAACGGTGCGGAACATCGCCTTATACCAGGCAACCTGCTGTTCGTTGACCTTGCCCTCGTCGGCGGTCGACACGTCGAGAACACCCAGAATGACGCCGCCCAGATCAACCGTATAGGGCTTTGCAGGACCCATGCACCCTGTCGCGCCCTCCGAGGGATTGAACGGATAAGGATCGAGTGTGCGGGCCCAACCCTTGCCACCGCGATCGCATTCTTCGTGATTGCCCCTCACAAATACCCATGGAGCCGTATTCAGCAGCGTTTCACCAGGCACGAAGAAATCGGCGCGCCACACATCCCACGAGTCACCAAAGGGGGTGCCGGCGCAACCCATATTATTGAGCGGACAAGCGCTTTCCCGATAATGGAAATCGCCCACGTGCAAGACGAGATCCGGCTTGAATTCCGCGCTGATGTCCGCACCAATCCGGAACGGCCATTGGGAAATATCGTTGCACGCCTGGACCTGCTTGCCCTTCAAACGGCAGCCTGTGTCGCCAATGACCAGAATGCGATTGGCCTGCGGCTTAGGCAAAGGCATTGGCACGCCTGATATGGTCACTTGCTTGGCCCCAGCCGGGATGGCCAGCGCGCATCCGCGAACCGGGTAATTCTCTCCGGGGGCAGAGCGCTCGGTCATGCTGACGGCTGAAGCATCAATGGTGGCAACCGGGCAGCTCACGTCATCCGTGACGGCCCGCACCTCCAATCCGCCGGGAACATATTGTACCCATTTATACAGATCTCGCGCCTCAGCCCAGCTGAAGCCGGAGCAGCACAAAACCATAGCGATAGATAGTCTCGCAATCGTGGACCGGAACGGAGCTTGTTGCGTCAGGACACGGGATGACATTTCAAAATTCCACGATCACGAGGCAGTTAGGAAGGATCGACGAGAGCATTACGACAGATGCGTGACACTTTTCTGACGGTCGCCCGAACACGTGCTGGTCTCTCAGAAAGCCTCTCGCGGGGGCTTGGAACCACTCATCTTGTGGCCATTCCAGACAAAATCATCGCTGGCCCAAGCCGACATGTAGAACAGAGGGGTCAGACAATCCCGCAGCAACCAGGCAAACGGCGACAAAGGGCCAAAGACCCACCCGAGCTGTCTCGCCATCAAGGCTTCAGGCACATACCAAAGCAATGGACCAAGGAGCAGAGAGGGAAACAGCGACCAACCAAGCGACCAGAACACTGAGGTGAGGGCTATTTGCGCCGGAACGATCCCTGTCAGAATCTCGCTTGCAAACATGACGGGAAATGTCGCCCGTCTAAGCTTTGCCCAACGCGAATGACGCTTCCACACCATGGCAGCGGTGCGCGGTCCAACGGGATGGGAAAATGGCGGCGCAATAAGCCTCACATGCTCCTTGCGAGCGCGCGCAACCTTGGTGGCAGCAGCATCCTCAGCCGGCTCCTCGCCAAGCAACCTCATAAGATTAATGGGCGAACGGCTCTTTCGGAACGCCAGCGTCTTCCCCTGGGCAAAGCCAAGATCCAGCGCGGCAGCAGCATATTGCCATCGCGCAGCATGCGTGTTCAGCATCGCGCACTCAACTTCGCCCCAGAATCCAACTGGATCACTTCCAACAGGGGGAGATGAGACAACGCAGATATCGGGCTCAAAAGCGTCCCGCACGCGCAAGCAGTAATCTGGGGTTAGCAGCAAGTTCGAGTCGGCAAACACGACAGTGTCGTGACGCGCCTCACCCCACCCCTTCGCCATATTATTGAGTTTGGGATTGCGGCTGATGAAACTTTCGCCAATCAGAAGGCGGGCATCCACCTGGGAATGCTCCTCGATCAGCCGGCGTACCAATGGCACAACCGGATCGCGCTCATCAGCGACGCAGAAAAGGACTTCCAGATCGACGCCCACCTGACCGAAGGACGAGCGAAGCGTGCGTTCAGCATCAAAATCGATGCCGCACACCGGTCGCACGAGCGTCACCCCTCCGTCATATCGCAATCCCGTCTCACCTGTGCGGGTGACGAAACGCGTCGACAAGAAGATGGAAGCAAGGTGAAGCGAATATAGCAGCACCGCAGCGCTGCCCGAAAGAATCAGAGCATCAGCCATAAGAGGCGGGTAGCAATCAAATATCGCAATCGTGTGACAGCATTCAATAAAGACCGTCACGAAAGTGACGCGCGATTCACGCAAACAGCTTTGCAATTCAATGATCAAACGAGGCTGACATGGCGAAGAAAGTGCGGACATTATTCATCTCCGACCTTCACCTTGGAACCCGTGGTTGCCAGGCGGAGGCCCTCCTGGCATTCCTGAAGACCGTCGAGGCAGAGCAGATTTATCTGGTTGGCGACATTGTGGATGGATGGCGCCTGCGCCAGACTTGGCATTGGCCCCAGCTTCATAATGACGTGGTTCAGAAACTGCTCCGCAAGGCCCGAAAGGGAACGCGCGTGGTCTTCATCCCGGGTAACCATGATGAGTTCATGCGAGATTACGTCGGATCGAACTTCGGGGGCGTGGAAATTCAGGAAGAGGCCATCCATACGACGGCTGATGGCAAGCGCATGCTCATTCTTCACGGCGACAAATTCGACACGGTCGTGCGGAATGTGAAATGGCTCGCCCTCCTGGGTGACTGGGCCTATGACTTCGCCATTTTCCTCAATCGCTACATCAGCAAGGTTCGCCGCCTCTTCGGCCTGCCCTACTGGTCCTTCTCGGCCTACGCCAAGCAGAAGGTGAAGCGTGCGGTAAACTTCATCAGCGCCTTTGAAGACGCCGTGGTCGCGGAGGCCAAACGGGTCGAAGTTGATGCCGTCCTATGCGGGCATATCCATCAGCCGACGATCCGCAACATGCGCGGCATCGAATATCTGAATACCGGCGACTGGGTTGAATCCTGTTCGGCCATCCTGGAGCATATGGATGGTCGCCTGGAGCTCGTGCAATGGACGAGCCATGCTGACATTGCCCTGATCCCGGCCATCGAATTGCTCCGGCCGGCGGCCTGAGCAATTCCTATTCTGCAGGAATGAGCGAGCGGACAGGCGGCCTGAAAACATCAGGTCGCCTGAGTGCTTTACAGATATTTGACATGAAGCTGACTGCGCTCTCCCGGATACCAAAACCCGACGCATAGGTGCGACAGGCCGAGCGGTCGATGAACAGTGCTTCCAGTGCCGCGTGTCTCAGATCCGATGCGACAACACCGCAGCCAGAGTTTCCGAGGACTTCCCGAGGCCCCGTAACCGGATAGGCCGCCACAGGCGTGCCTGCCGCAAGAGCTTCCAGCATCACCAGACCAAAGGTGTCAGTCAGGCTCGGGAACACAAAAACATCGGCCGACGCATAGATTTGTGCAAGTTCACTTCCGGACTTCCGGCCGAGGAACACAACATCCGGAAATTCGCGTTGTAAGGCTGGCCGCGCTGGGCCGTCCCCAACAACAACCTTTGTTCCCGGAAGGTTGAGCCGAAGAAATGCACCGATATTTTTTTCCACAGCGACGCGACCCACAAACAGGAATATTGGTCCGGGCCAACCAAGGGAGCTGCGCTCCGCCTGCAGGAACGGGGTGAGTTCGATTCCGCGACGCCAGATCAGGGTATTCCGGAACCCGTGTGTCTCCAATTCTTCGCGCAGCGTGGGTGTGGCCACCATGGTTGCCGCGGCAGCTGAATGAAACTGACGCAGGGCCGCATAACTCCACGCCAGAGGGACAGGCAGGCGCGCGGCGATATATTCCGGATATTTTGTATGATAGCAGGTGGTGAAAAGTCGTCTTTGGCGAATGCAGACCATTCGCGCCAGAAATCCCAGTGTCCCTTCGGTTGCAATATGAACAGCATCCGGCTGGAAACCATCGATCAGAGCCGCCAGTCGTGCGGGCGTTGTCAATGACAGCCTGATCTCCGGATAGCTTGGAAGTCCTACTGTTTTGAAAGGCTCCGGAGTAATGAATTTTGTTTCAACACCGAGGTTTGCAAGTTCGCTTTCAAGCATTTCGAGCGTTCGAACGACACCGTTGACCTGAGGCCTCCAGGCATCGGTGACGATCAACAAGCGCTTCGGGCACGCCGCCAACGTATCAGGCGCATCCTTTTGGTCGAAGGCTTCATGCGATAGGCGAGTCAAAAGCTTCGGGATCATGACCGGGCTCCTCGCTCCTTCCATCCCAGAGTCGGACATCATTTCCATGACGGCGATTGTCACCGGCCCGTCACGCGAGTCGCCTAGGTCGCGTAGATCGCGGCATGGCCGCATCTAACAAGGGATTGCGCCGTGACCGACGTGACAGCCGGAGCCAGACGAGAGACGGCCGATGGCCTCAGCCGCGCCGTTCACAAAAACCGCATCCTGACGACTGAAGGTATTCGGGAGCGCCTTTTCACATTGGCATTCCGGGGGCTCGTCTATCCGCAGATTTGGGAAGATCCGGTCGTCGACCTTGATGCTCTTTGCCTGCGCCCCGTCGACCACGTGGTCGCTATTGCATCTGGCGGCTGCAACGCGATGAGCTATCTGGTGGGCAATCCCGCACGCATCACGGCGGTGGATTTGAACCATCATCACATCGCGCTCAATCGCCTCAAGGTTACTGCTGCTCAGACGCTGCGCAGTCACTCGGAGTTTTCAGAGTTTTTTGGTTGTGCCAACCGTCCAGTGAACGTGGATCGCTTCGATCACACAATCGCGCCGGCCCTCGACCACGCCACCCGCGAATATTGGACGTCGCGGGATGGGCTGGGACGCAGGCGCATCTCGGCCTTCCGTCGTGGCTTCTATCACACCGGACTGCTCGGTCGCTTCATCGGCGCTGGCCACTTAGCCGCCCGGCTTCTGGGCGCTGACCTGACGGCGATGTTGAAGGCAAACTCGCTTGAAGAACAACGACAACTCTTCGAGCACTTTATCGCGCCCGCTTTCGACAACAAGATCCTGCGCTGGGTTTTGCGTCGTCCTGCCGCACTTTATGGCCTCGGCATCCCTCCAGCTCAATATTCGGCGCTTTCAAAGGATGATGAAAACGGCATCGCTGCCGTGTTGAAGAAGCGACTGGAGACTTTGGCCTGCAATTTTCCGCTGCAGGATAATTATTTTGCCTGGCAAGCCTTCGCCAGAGGCTACGATATGGCGCCGAATGGATCACGGCCGCCCTATCTCGAAGAGCGCAATTTTGAACTGATCCGCGCCCGCGCAGAGCGGATCCATGTCCAGCACGGCTCCCTGACGGACTTCCTGGCAAGCTCAGCTGAACAGAGTGCTGACTGTTATGTGCTTCTTGATGCTCAGGACTGGATGGATGACAGCCAGCTGACCGCCCTCTGGTCCCAGATCACCAGGACAGCGCGTCCGGGTGCACGTGTGATCTTCAGGACAGCGGCAGACGAACGGCTTCTGCCCGGCCGCGTTCCCCACGCCATTCTCTCGCAATGGACCTACGAAGCTGATCGCAGCCGCGCCCTGCACAAGCGGGACAGGTCTTCGATTTACGGTGCCTTCCATTTATATCGGAAAGGCTTGCCTGCATGACAGATACTGCTGCTCATATGGACTCAATCTACCGATTGCAGCGCCATATTTATGATCTCACGCGAAAGCCATACCTGCTTGGTCGGGACGTGATGATCGATGGCCTTGCAGTGCCACCTGGCGGCTCTGTCCTTGAAATTGGTTGTGGTACCGCACGCAACCTTTTGAAAATTGCTGAGCATTACCCCCATGCGCGCTGCTTTGGACTTGATGTGTCGTCCGTCATGCTCGAGACGGCCGAGCAATCCATCAGGCGAAGCCAATTCGCTGATCGTGTGAGGGTCGCCAAGGCAGATGCCTGCGACTTCTCACCCTCGGTCTTATTCGGCGTCGAGCGCTTTGACCGGGTCGTCATTTCCTATGCGCTCTCAATGATCCCGGGCTGGGAACAGGTCCTCGACGCAGCCGCATCGCTGCTGACCGACACTGGCACCCTGCATGTGGTGGATTTTGGCGATCAGTCAGGTCTTCCAAACTGGTTTCGTCAGTTTCTATACGCATGGCTCGCGCTGTTTTCTGTGACCCCACGAACCAATCTCATGGATCAGATGACACAAATTGCCAGCGTTCGCAGCCGGACCGCCGTCGGGCGCAAAATCTATCGCGGCTATGCAATCATTTCGGAGCTGAGGCCGCAGCCAAACCTTACCATCAGCGCTTGATCAGGATTGAAGCCTAACGCTTACAGCTCCCCGCCGCATAACCCAGCCCATCAACGCCAAGGCGAATTGACGGCGACAGGCACGGCACCCGGCTGAAATCGCTTGATCAAGGGTGGATAGAGATCTGTCAGATATCTGACGGCCCCCTCCTGCTGCAAAGTGGGCAAGGCAGCCCATGTTACCAGCAAGGTCCCGCGATCGGCATATCGTATCACTTCACGATCATTACGTTCGCGCGCCAGCTCCCGGGAAATACGTCCATTGCCAACGCAAACCACCCGGGCCTGGGATGCCTCAAACCAGATCATATAGATCCCATCGACCGTGATGCCGCCAACATTGAGTGCGGCCAGGGCGTTCCATTTGGGTCCATTGAAAGGCTTTGCCCAGTCCAACTGCATGACCAGACCCCATCTTTTGCCAAGGGATACGGTACCGCACGAGCCTGCCGCGAGGCTGATCCATTTGATCAAGCACCAGCGCCCCTGCTCCCTTTGGGTCCCCTTCGAACCAACCCTTTCCTAGTCTGGAAACTCTTGAGTTTCCGGTCGCGGAATCGTTACAAGGCATCGAAAGCACCTGCCCGGCATCAGGCGGGCCGCGTTGGGACATGGTCGATCCTGCGACTGGTTGACACCTTCTGTGGAAATCACGAATGTGTGCTGACATTGATAAAACGCGAGCGATTTCAGCTCGTTTCTCCTGGGAGGGGGCATGTCCGATCAGACGGTCGAGTATTTTCCGACGACCCGGCCCTGGCGAGAGAAGGACGGCAGGCTGTCACTCATTGGCATGACCTGCGCACACTGCGGGACCAGAGCCTTCCCTGCCCGGGAAGTTTGCAGTGGTTGCGGCCGCGACGACCGCCTGGAGGAGGTGGAGCTCGACAGTGCCGGCACGCTTTATACTTTTTCTGAAGTTCACGTGGGACCCAAAGGTTTCCCGACTCCCTACGTCATCGGATATGTCGACCTCGATGCCGGTGTTCGTGTGCTTGCTCAAATCAATGGAACAGCAGCCGACCTGAAAGTTGGAGAGCGCGTCACCGCCCACGTCGGCCCTATCCGCCAAAGAGGCGACGGAACGGACGTCATCAGCTATCGCTTTGGGAGGTCGGCATGAGCGCTCAGGTCTACGTATCGGGCGTGGGCATGACTAAATTCGCGCGCATGCCCGACCGTCATTTTGAGGAAATCGGTCGCGAGGCAGTGCGCAAGGCCCTGGATGATGCCGGTGTTGAACGCGCTCGGATCGAGGAAGTCTTCTGCGGCAGCGCGCTGACAGGGCGCAGCATGGGGCAGCGCGTTCTGCGAGACTTTGGCATGACCGGGGTGCCTGTGACCAATGTGGAGAATGCCTGCTCGAGCGGGTCCACGGCGGTCCGTGAGGCGGCCACAGCCATTCGGGCCGGACGGTGCGACGTCGCCCTCGTTCTCGGGATCGATCAATTAACGCGCCTTGGCGGCGGCACCCTGCCCGGCGTCGAGACCGACATGGACCCCAATATTGGAATGGTCAATCCTGCGCTCTATGCCATGCGGGCCCGGCGGTACCTGCATGAAACCGGTGGAACACGCGAGGATCTGGCCGAAGTTGCAGTGAAAGCCCATGCGGCCGGCAAGCACAACCCCTATGCGCAATATCGTAACGAGATCACGGTCGCAGATGTCATGGGTTCGCGCATGATCGCTGATCCGCTCAACCTATTCATGTGCTGCCCCACCGGGGATGGGGCTGCCGCCGCTGTGCTTATGAGCGAAAAGGCAGCCCGGGCACATGGAACAGCCACGATCCGGATTGTCGCCTCTGCCCTCCAATCCGGCCTCTACAAGACCGGCTTTCGGGACATGGTGCACAGCGAGCTGACCGAGCGCACAGCTGCAAAGGCCTATGAGGAAGCAGGGATCGGCCCCAAAGACATCAACATGGCGGAACTGCATGATGCCTTCGCCATCGCGGAACTCATGTATTACGAGGCCCTTGGTTTCTGCGGCGATGGCGAAGGCGTTGCGCTCCTCAGAAGCGGCCGCACGCGCATTGGCGGCGACATCTGCGTCAATCCCAGCGGGGGCCTGCTATGCCGAGGGCATCCGATAGGCGCAACCGGGCTGGCCCAGATCTGCGAGGCCGTCTGGCATCTGCGCGGGCAAGCTGGTCCGCGGCAAGTGGAGGGAGCCAGGGTAGCCCTCACCCATTGCACGGGCGGAGGCATCAGCGGCCTCGACCACGGGTCCTGTGCCATCAATATCCTTGTGAGCTGAAGGCCTCTGGCCAAGACTGTGCGGATTGAGGGTTCTCTTTGGTCGCCTTGTCACGAACATGGGTCCTAGAAGCCCGGATCATGGCGAGCCTGACCTTGGCCTTTACCTGCATTGTGCGGGCGACCTTGCTGTGCCAGTCTCCCTCAAAATCATAAGGAATCCGGGGAGGTCGCCATGCAGAGGGTCCATCTGCCAGCAGCCATGGCTGCTCTTGCACTCACAGCTGGCCTTTCGGTAGCGGCAAATGCTGCCGATGGCCTAACAGGGCACGTCAGCTCGCAGCAAGAAGGCCCGATGGAAGGCGTTGTCGTCAGTGCGCGCAGGGATGGCGCGACAGTCACGACCAGTGTCGTCACGGACAAAAAGGGCGCTTTTGCTTTTCCTGCTGATCGGCTTGTCCCCGGCCGCTACACATTATCGGCACGTGCCATTGGCTTTGAACTTTCCAAACCATCCGTCGCAAACGTCTCAACCAATACATCTGAAACAACTGACTTGAGACTTGAGCCAACCAGAGACCTCGCGGCGCAGCTGACAAATGCCGAATGGCTCAACAGCATCCCCGGTACGGACGAACAAAAGAAATTCCTGCTCAACTGCAATTCCTGCCATTCCCTCGAGCGGATCGTTAAATCGAAATATGATGCCGACGGCTTCCTCGGCATCTTCGATCGCATGAGTGGATATTATCCAGGCAGCACACCGGAGCATCCACAACCGCTGACAGGAACGGCGCGTCGCGAAGGATTGGCAAGAGACGGAGACGCCAGAAAGACGGCCGAATGGCTGGCCACCATCAACCTGAGCAAGCAGGACACCTGGTCCTATCCGCTGAAAACGCTGCCACGCACGACGGATAAATCAAACCGCGTGATCATCACGGAATATGATCTGCCCAACAAGGCAATCCAACCTCACGATGTCGTACTCGATCAGGCAGGGACCGTCTGGTATTCAGATTTCGGCCAGATGTACCTCGGACGCATGGATCCGAAGTCAGGCGAAGTGACACAATTCCCCATCCCGGAAACCAAGACGGGATTTCCAGTCGGCACCCTGGATCTTGAGACTGACCAAAAAGACAATCTGTGGATTGGCGTGATGTATCAGGGCTCCATCGCCCGGTTCGATCGCACGACGGGGGCTTTCCGCCAGTGGTCAATCCCAAAGGAATGGGATTCAGACGCAGGTCAGCTCGGCCATCTCGCAACGACTGCGACCCATGTCGATAACAAGGTATGGATCAAGAATTCTGATGGTAACAATATCTATCGCCTCGATCTGAGCACCGACAAAATTGAATCTCTGGGCTCATTCAAGGATCCCGCTACGGGACGGCGGATTGGCTCCTATGGGATCCATTCAGACTCGGCGAACAACCTTTATCTCCTGGACTATTCAGCCGGAAATATCGGCCGCATCGATGCAAAGACAAAGGCCTTCACCGTCTATGTCACACCCACTCCGAGATCCCGACCAAGGCGTGGCCGTGTCGATGCCCAGGATCGACTTTGGTTTGCGGAATATGGCGCAGATGGCGTGGGAATGCTCGACCCGGTGAGTGGGAAGATCACCGAATGGAAAATCCCAACGAAATGGAGCGCGCCCTATGATGCGATGGCAAGTCAGAACGGCAATGCCTGGGCGGGATCCATGCTGACGGATCGCGTTGCCCGCATCAATACGAAGACCGGTGAGGTGGTCGAATATCCCTTGCCGCGATCCACCAACATTCGCCGCGTCTTCGTTGATGATCGACGCCCGTCAGACACGCTTTGGGTGGGCAACAATCACGGGGCCTCAATCATCAAGGTAGAACCCCTGCCCGATTGAAATGAAGCCCAACGATAGATAAACGGCTGGAGCTGTCGCAAAACCTTGGAGTAGTGACTCACACCATCAGCTAAACTCCTTTTACGACTCGTTCCTTATCAATTCTTCTTTGCGGCCCGCTACCAAAACGCAATTAAAAATCGCATCATCAAGAAATGCTGCCTATCATCTACTCTGTAGAAGGAACTAATCAATCCAACAGGTACTTGGTAAAACTTTTCACCCATATACATAAATATGGTGAGACAATGACAACTAAAGTCAGGAGAAAAAAATGACAGACACACCGAAAATCAGGCATCTTGCGATCATCACGCTGGATCCGGAACGATTGGCGAAATATTACGAAAAGGTCTTTGGAATGACGCGTCTCACACGACCGTCCGAACGCCCAAAGCCTTCGAGCAAAGCTGTCTTCATGACGGATGGATACCTCACCCTCGCATTGCTCGAGAACAAGGCTGAAGGTAAGGCACCCGGCTTAAACCATTTCGGCTTCCAGATTGACGATCAGGAGGATATTGCACGCAAACTTGCCGAGTTTTCACTCGCACCGACCAAGCGCCCTGATGATAGACCCTATGCCGAAACACGGACGACCGATCCCGACGGCAACAACATTGACCTGGCGGTTCGCGGCTTCGGCGCCTGAAAAGACGCCAAATGCGCCGCCCAACAAGGAGCGCCTGATGGGCCCTGCATTTCGTTTTCTGGCGGCCTGCATTACGCTGGCGAGCTGTTTCTCTTCAGCCCGCGCACAGGATACTGATTTCTATCGCGGTCGGCAGATCAAGGTCATCGTCAGCACGGTTGCAGGCGGTGACTATGACAATTGGATGCGCCTTATTGCACGTCATTGGGCGAGACACATCCCTGGCGAACCCACTTTCATCATCCAGAACATGCCGGGTGCTGGTGGTATCGTCGCAGCGAATTCATTCTACCATACGGCACCACGTGACGGCTCAACCATTGCTATGATTGGTCGGAACCTCCCCTTTCAGGCTTTGATGAAAGCCGAAGGTATTCGTTTTGATCCTTCAAAATTCGTCTGGATCGGAAGCCCAGAACTGTCCGGGCGCATCTGCATTGCCTCTGAGACTGCGGCAGTCAGAACCGCGGAGGATCTCTTCACGACCGAACTCATCGTCGGTGGTGCAGGAGCCGGAACTGCTGTCTCCACGACACCAAAACTTCTGGCCTCCTTGCTAGGCATGAAATTTCGCGTCGTAGAGGGCTATGGAAGCGCCAACGGGGCCCAACACGCCATGGAAAAGGGCGAAGTCAATGGCATTTGCCAAACTGTCAGTGCGCTTCGCTCCTTCCGGCCCGAATGGCTTGAAAGTGGAAAGCTCCGGGTCCTGTTTAATTTGGAGCGTGCTCCGATACCAGAGTTTGGAGCACCCTCGATCCTGAGTTTTGCCAAGACGGCTGAGCAGCGACAGATCCTCATGCTCTATTCCTCAAGTGTAGAGCTTGGACGACCGATCATCGCGCCTCCAGGCACCCCTACTGCGCGGATTGAGATCCTGCGAAATAGCTTTGAGGCAACCCTGTCGGATCCCGCCTTTCTTGAAGAAGCGGCCCGACAAAAGTTCGACGTCTCCCTGGTTCGTGGCGATGACCTTCGGTCACTCGTTGAAGAGCTGACATCGACGCCGCCGGATGTCATCAAGCGAGTGGACGAACTCACACGAAACTAGAAGACACAATAAAATATGACGAAAATATCCAAGGACCCTACGAAAGACCTCGATTCTGCGACGTAAGCCCCAGAACGAGAATTCATTCTTGATGCTGCCGTCGAACGACCATTGTCAACCGCGACCAACAATCGACGAACAAGCGCACCATATGATGTCATCATGATGATGCGGTCGTCGCGAATGAACCGGCAAGCTGAAAATGATTGAGAGAGCTTTGCAACTACGGGAAATGAAACAAATTGAGTTCCAGAATTAAAGCATGACAAAAAAACACGTTTTGCCGAGGTAATCCACCTCCATTCAAGGAAAAGACCATCCCCAGCGCATGACGGGGATGGTCTATCAAAGGCGTCAGAGTTGCGACGAACCATCGTCTTTACAGGGTGCCGCAACTATTTCGCCACGTATATCTTGCACCACCCTTTGGCGGCTACGGTACCTTCGACCGTCTTGCACGAACTCGGAGCAATGAAGGGTTCGCAGTTGTCACACCGTTCGTCACCCTTCGGATGATCTTGATAGGCGACATCCGCCTGTGAACGCTTTGGTTTTGCAGACGCTGCGTTTGATGAGAGCAGAGCAACACCACCAGCAACCGCAAAGCTACCAGCTTTCAAGACTGATCGCCGGGACATGTGGCTGATGTTCAGTTCATATTTTGCCATGTTAATCTGTCCTTTGCTTCTCTAGGTTTTTGACTCAGTCATCCCGACCGTTGAATGACGATATTCATCGGAATGAACCGCCGCCTTGACACAGGTCAGTAACTCTGGCGGGAGATCAGAGTTCCTTGAGCAAAACGATCCTGAAACGTGGATAACCGCGCCGCTTCCGAATAACCGGGATTACCTACGGGATATCCCCGCCCAGTCTTTCAAGAATCGCGCTCGGCGGATTGTAAAACCACATTTGATACATTGAAGTCATCCACATGAAGGCAAAGCATCCAGCCATCAGCATTCCAGCACCAATCTCAAGCCAAGCAAAGGGATGAAAGAGCTTGATAAAATACCAGGAGCTTACGTCCAGAACGACGGCTCCAAAGGGTATCGTAATGACAAAACATTTCAGCCAGACAGGCCTGACATAAGCATGGGTGAAGATAAACCCCATGATGAAAAAGATGAACGTCAGACCAAATAGGTGGATATGAGAAACGCGAACCAGCGTCGCCATGGATGCGCCCGCGTCCACCGCGGTCACTTTCTGGACCCCCTCAAAATTCGATAAATTCGGCAAATGCGGATTGCTGCCGTTGTGGCAGGTCATGCACCGCTTGTCCAAGATAGATCTGATTGCTGGATCGAAACCAGTCTGCGCAGCGCCATCTCTTACCCAGGAAAGCACTGCAGTCCTCTCCTCTGGAGGAAGCATGGAAGCCATGGGGCCGTTTAAGGCGCTCTCGATGATCGAGCCCTTACCGGTACCTGAATAAGCAACAACAATATCTTCGTAAGACAACATCAGGGGATTACCCCCAGCCCGGCCCGCATAGGTAAAATATACGTTCAGCAACGCGAAGAGATATCCCATTCCAAGTATCAGCAAAACGCAAGTGAACAGGACCCGCTGGCTGTAGGGCAATTCAGCATAATGATGAAACATCTTATGAGGTGGAAGTCTGTCTTGCATGAGGAGGCCCATTCCTTGCTGAGTTTAACTTCGACTAATCGCGTTTCAGAATGGCATAACAAAAGCTGGGCTTCAGACCCGACAAAACCATTGCCACTCGGAAACCGTTTAGCTCATTACTGGTCCTACAACCTTGACTGAGCTTCATTGCCAACATCTCATGCTTTGGTACCTATATCATTCAGCCCCTGTTGCGGCTTCATTTCTAAAAGCAACTCTTCACAGTTGACTGCCTGAACCTTGTCAGCGCTTCACTTGCTGGGCACGGTGACATAAACCACAGACTTCGCCTTTTGATAGGCGTAATAAGACGCAATTCCGCTGACGTCGTCGTCTGTCAACAAAGCTGACATCGCACTCATCTCCCTGCTCTGGCGCTTACCGGATTGATAATCATGCAGCACCTTCGCGAGGTAATCGAGACGCTGTGAAGCCAAGGCCGGGACGTTTGGACGGGTACTGTTTCCACCGGCTCCATGGCAACGATCACATTTGTCTGCCCATTCGTCAGGCGCCATAGGCTTCACGATGCCAGTCGGCTTGGGAGTCAAACTCGAGTAATAGGCAACGAGATTTGCCATATCCTCATCCTCAAGCTTTTTAGCCCTCGGAGACATCACATCGTCATCTCGACTCCCATCCTTGTAGCTCTGGAGTGCCTTGAGCATATAGGCATTGTCCTGCCCGCTGAGGCTGGGTGTCGCCGGGCTTGTCCCCACACCGTCTTCGCCGTGACATTTGACGCAACGTGAAAGGCTCTCCTTGCTCACTGTCGTGTTACCAACGTTCTCCGTCTGCGCACGGGTCAGGTTCTCACTCTTCAGAGCGTAATAGAGAGCAATCCGTCCCAGGTCTTTCTCGCTCAACCCATCCAATGCCGTCTTCATCTTCTCGTTCTTGGCATCGAGCTTACGATCCTCGCCACCCTGATAGGCTTTCATCGTTTCAACAAGATATTTCGGATTCAGACCGACGAGGTTCGGCACACCAGGCGTTTTACTGATCCCGCTTTCTTCGTGACATTTAACGCAAGGCTCAGCTGCGGCTTTGCCTGCGGAAACGGCATCGACAAAGGGCGGAGCCGGCGTATCGGGCAGCGTTGCAGAGTCCAGACTTGAATAATAGGCGGCAACCTTGACGATTGCGTCATCACTCAAGAACTCCACCTTTTCTATCATGTCGGCATTCGTCCGCCGACCCAGCTGGTAAGCCTTCAGTTCCAGGTAAAGATAAGAAGGCCGTTGCCCCGCCAGATTTGGAACTTCCTTCGTCTTGCTCACCCCGTCCAGACCGTGGCACTTCGCACAGACAGCGGTTGCAAGCTGCTTACCCTCGGCGATATCTATGCCCATCGCATAGAGAGGTCGTAGCTCATCACTTGATTGTCTCGTGGTCTGACCAGACACTGCATGAGGCGCCAGAACCACTCCCAGGAACCCAAGAATGAATATCGCACGAGAATGAGCGGCTTTGGAAACGATCGCCATGCACATGACCTACTATGCTATCGATGAAGCGAATTAGCGGTGAGCGTCTTATTCCTTTGCATCGTTCTTGGATGCAGACGGCTTAGCCGGCTTTTGCGGCTTGGGGGGCAACACCGGCGTGGGGCAGGCGCGGAAATAGTTGTCGTAGGTCCAGTCGCAAGATACTGCCCAGGTCGGGAAATATAATTCGGAAAATCAGGCGTTCCGAAATCCACTTCTGCGAAGGCTGCGCTTGAAGTGAAGCAGGAAAGACCAAATATTGCGCCGGTCACCAATCTGAACATCATTTAGGCACTCCTGATCATGCCGATCACAGCTGACGTTTAGGTAAGCTCACGCATATGACGTGCTGCGTTCATCACCCGCGTTACCACTTGAGAACCAAGTTAGTCATCACCGCCTCGGCACGGTAGTTCGGGTTATTGCCAGCCATAAAGATCATGCTCTTCATCGCCGTCGTACTCGAATTCAACGTCGAGAACATATAGGCAGTCTGAGCGCTGGACTGCCAGTTCGTGACGCTATTCTGCTCGTAATTGAGTTTCAGAGAGAGAAACCCTTCACTGAATCCGGCCTGGCGTATCAAGCTATCGTCAATCTTATAGGTGAACTTCAGATCGACATGATCGAACTTGTTACCCATCGGCGGATAGGCCGGGTTGCCAGGGCTAACCACGCCGCAGTTCGCAGCAGACGCGGTCGCCGCAATCTGCTCAACGCATCCCGGCATTGGGCCTGTCGCCCATTTATCCGTCCCGAGTTCGTGCGTCGCGCTCAGCTTTACCGTGAGTTTATCCGGTATCGCCTGCCATGTCGCTCCGACCATGAACGTATGCACATAATCAGACATGTTGCTGTAATAGACCTGCGCCAGATTGGTCGATTGGTCTGCCAGCAGCTTTTCCCGACCGCTAGAATACATATAGGCGCCCATCACCTGCAAATTCGGATTTATGGTCCAATTTGCCTCGGTCCCAGCTGTCCAGCTATGGTCACTCGTAACACCTTGTTGATAGGGACTGCCTGTCCGATTCAAAATGTTCTGATCAACAGGGTAATTGTCCCAACGCATGCTGGCAGTAGGTGTCAGCGTCAATCCTTCGACAGGTGTCTGGATGTCGAAATAGAGGCTTCCGACGTTACGATTACGGTTGGCAACGTTGAAGGCGACAAGTGCAGCGCCCTCAGCCAAACCCTGAGGTGAAAGCCCACCACCCATCTGCGCGCCGATGTATTTCTGCCAGTCATACTCGCCATACCGGCGAACAGAATATGCATCGCTGGCCCGAATAGTCAGCCAATCCCAGGGATTCAGGTTAGCGAAGACTTTCGCTGTCCCCTCGTTTGTCTGATTCACGGCATATTGGGTATAGTCGTGTCGTTCCAGGCCGCCAAAGACGCCAACCGTAGCCCCGTGTATCGGACTCCAAGTGAGTTCGTCCGAGATATTCTGCTTGATATAGGACGAAAACAAGGTCGAATGGTTCGCGTAACTGGCAGCACCTGTCGATATAGCAGCATCATTCAGCACCCAATTGGCGAACGTCATTGGTGGCGTATGGTTCTGATTGGAATAATAACGGTAAGTGAGCTTGTTCTTCAGGTCCGAAGTGATGTTCGAGCTCAGCACATTGTTGACCAACAGAGTGTCGATGTTGCCACTCAGGCTTGAACGAGACAACGGCGACAGAACTCCCAGGCTGGTACCCGACGTCGCCGGGTAGGAGCCCAGAGTCGCACCTGCAGCCGATCCATTGAGCAATGAGCCTGGGTTGATCGTCATCGGCAGGAATGCCTGATTTTGCCGCATATCATTGTAGTTGAAGGTCAGCATGTAGCGGCTGTTCTTGAACCATGGGAGGTCAACGCCAACCTGCCCCATGATGGCATTGGCACCGTTCGTCGGAGCGGTTGACATCTGTCCCATGCCATAACAATTGAAGTTAGTCGTAGCTGTTGCGACAGGGCAACCAGCTACGCTTGCCCCGACAGGGCTTCCCGGGCCTCCGAAGGGGTTTTCCGCAGTAAAAGCTGCAAACTTGTCCGTATAGACTGACAAGTTATATTTGAGCATTGCATTCCAGTTCATTCCCCATGGGGAAAGCCCGCTGTATTCAGCGGAAATCGAAGCATCTTGTGTCACATCGTCAACGGGCATCGCCACCTGGGCCATGGCCGTCGAAGTTCCTGTGCTGAACAAAAACCCTTGCTCCTGGAGTCCCCAACGGTGGTCACTGGACAGTTGAACTTTGATGTCCCAGTGTTCATCAGGGGTCCAACGTTCATTGATCTCTTTGCGATCGTGTTGGATTCCGAGATCGATTTGATGAAGATTATTGTTGATGGTGGTCTGAACCGGCGTAACACCAGGCGCGCAGGCTACGCCACTGGATGTTACAGCGGCCCCTTGAGCCGACAACAGACATCCCTTTGGAACAAACGCCAGTGTTCCAACGGGTAGCCCGTTGGCACCGTTCAGCTGGTTTTGGACCGGGATCGTTGAATTGGCGCCAACAGAATTGGCATATGAGCCGGCTGTTATCGGCGCAGCGCTGTTGAATACGCCGTCGTGAAGCGCCTGGACCACATTTGACGGAACGGTCAGATTTGTCGTTCCGATTCCGTTGAAGATCGTTTGAGCCGTGTTGCTGCGAAGGTTAGGTACCTTATACCAACCAAACGTCAGATAATTGGTACCAGGAACGGCAACGTCGAGTTCGAGATCCTGATGGTTGGTTCCTATGTTCTTACCTAGCAACTCGGCACGTATCGCTTCATTGGCAGAACTCAGCCCAAGGTTGAAAGCATTCAGGCCAAACGGATCCGTTTGAGTCCCATATTGGTTTAACTTCGCAGCACTGTTCTTGGCCGTGCTGCCAGGCTTGTCGATGAATATCTGGGCACCGAAATCGAACATGGCGTGATCTGTCTTCCAGCCGCCCCATGTCCCGGGCGAGGCCAATATCGGAAGATCATCAGCGAAGGCCGCTCCTGTCGCCGCGGCGCAAGTGGCCAGAGCGGTGGTCGCGAACATCAAACGCATTAAGGATTTCATTTCCGTCGCCCCCACGTTGGCAACACATCAGTCAAATCGAACCTAGTGTTGCCAATCGCCGTTTGGATTTCTCGACTATTCGGTTTTGCTTTCGACCTGCTCCCGATTACCTCTGGAACAAAGCGCCTGCTGGTGAATTCGACCCATGAATTTTGGTATGACAGTTCTGGCACGATCGATTGATCGCCTGAACGGTGGTCGGATTACCTGGAGTGCCATGACCAAGGCCGCCGGAATGACACTGCGTGCAAAGCCTAGGTCGCTGGACCTTCAGCATGAATTCATTGCTGGTCCCGTGCGGATCGTGGCAGTTCAGGCAAGTGTCTCGCACCGGCTCGTGTTCCCATAGGAACGGCCCCCGCTTGTCAGCATGGCACTTGTAGCAAGTCTCGTTAACTGAAGCTTCTCGCAATAACTTGTCGGTCGCACTTCCATGAGGATTGTGGCAGGACGAACAAGTCATGTCCCCTGATCCCAGAGGCATATGTGAGGAGCGTGCAAGCTGTGCTCGCCGATCCTTGTGACATTGGAAGCAGGTTTCTAGTTCTGTGCTCTTGATAAGCTGGTTCTTGACCGACACTTTTTCCATGATCTCATGGCAATTGGTGCAGGCCAATCCTCTCGTATCATGTACGCCGCCGGCCCAATAATGCCGATCCCCCTTTTCATGGCAGGTCAGGCAAATGGCATTGCGCTCTTCAACAGGCCGCGGCGAGTCCTTGCGAAACGAGATGATGTCTCCTGCCGCTCCGTTATCGCCCTCTTTCGCCTTGACGTGCAGCGATGCCGGTCCATGACATGCCTCGCAACCTTCGGTCTCCTTCGCATTTCTAGGATGCTTTAGGAAAATCTGGCCATGCAAGGTTTGACCAAAACTGCCAAACTGATTCCGGTGACACTGAACGCAAGCCTGTGATCCGACAAAACTTGCGCCATCGGCTTCAAACTTCTTCGAAGGAGGCGCCTTGGCATGTTTGGCGGGCGCAGGCGCCACATTGGCGGCGGCGACGACAATTGGTTCGTTCCCATCAGCGAGCTGACCCGCAAAGGCCCGCAAGGTGGCAAATTCATCAGAGTCAGTCTTCGCACCGTCCTTCAAGCCGGAATGAATCGAATCAGCGGGCGCCTCACCGAGCGCAGCCGTGGGCCTCCCCGTTACCTTCGCATGTACCGCGTCATCAGGTGCCGCGCCAGACTGTGAGCCCTCACCGTCGGCCTCAACAAAGTCTCGCAGGATCGAATAAGCATCAGGTGCAGTGCGCACTCCAGTCTCGACGGCACCGTTAGCCGCGACCTGAAGCACGAACCCCTTGATCGAGTCCGAGGGACTGTCAGTACGCTGAATGAAATTCGCAAGCACGGCATAGTCGTCGGAAAGCGTCGCTGACTGCAAGGGCGCACTCCCGCCCAGAGCCCTGCCATCATTGATGTAATTCTGAAAATCAGTGAACGTACCGATCGTTGATGAAGGGTCAGGAAAGCTCGGCGCCGCCCAGGCCGACTGCGATATCAACAAGGCTCCCGCCGCTAACATGCGGGTTGTTGTGTCCAGCACAGAAACGGCTGCCTTCAATAGTCTCTGGCTCATGCGGGCCTGACGCCGAGGCCTGGATTTCTCAACTAATAATGTGTCCAGCGCTCACTGATATTTGCCGCTCATACCTTGCCCCATATCGAATTTTCCCGCCGACGACAGAGCCCTGAAATACCTCAACGCACACACCTTAAACGTTGCGAACCATGCAATCTGCACGACTCCGCCAACATCTTATATATCTTATCCGGCAATCTGGCGATTTGCTGATTGATATAGATCAATCGATTGGATATCGTTCTATTGCTGGGCTTTGTGCCTGAATTTGGCGCCTTTTTTGTGCCTATCCTTTTCGCAAATAGACGCTCTTAGTCATACCTTTTGATTGCGTTTTATTGGATC
>CAISZN010000320.1 GCA_903889985.1 uncultured Hyphomicrobiales bacterium
ACATCCGCCTCGAGCAGGGCCCGGCGGACTTCACGCATGGCATTATCGACATCGGACTCGCTCAGCGCGCCGCGACGCGTCAGCTGATCGAAAATTCCGGAGAGCTTTTCGGACAGGCCCTCGAACATGCTCATCACCCTTGCCGGGCCGTGAGGCCCAAGAAACCCGCCAAAGCCCCAAAGCCAAACGCGCCCGGGGGCGCATTGCGCTGCCGGGCGTGGACCCCCTGCCTCAAGGGCTGGTGGGCTTTGGCGGTGGACATCTCTGACGAGAGTTGCGGCGGTTTCTAGGCTTCCGCGCCCTCAGAGTCAATGTTTCCGCCCATTCCCTCAGGACGCATAGCCGATTGCGGCCTCCCGCAGGCCCATGCGATGCAGGCGTGGCAGCACCTCCTGGGCGAAGAAGGGCAGCTCCCTGAGATAGTTCAGGAACGAAAAGCCGAGCCCCCGGAAGCCGGCCGCGCTGACCGCCGCGAGCTTTTCCGCCACATCGTCAGGCGAGCCCACGATGGTGAAGCCGGACTGGCCATGGACCAGCGCCTTGCGCATCCGGTCATAGGCCTCCGGATCTGCTGCCCGGGAAATGCCCTTCAGCGCCAGCATATATTCGGCTGCGCCCCAGTCTGCCGCCTCCTCAGTCCAGTAGCGGAAATAGTCCTCCGCCTCCTTGCGGGTCGGCCGGCAGACCACCTCGGCCACCGAATAGACCTCGATATCGCGGCCCATGGCGCGACCGGCGTCCTGCATGGCCACCACCTCGGCCTTGGCATCATCAAGGCTGGCAAAACGCTTGGCGGTGAAGAGCGCATCGCAGTTGCGCAGGGCATAGCTGCGGCCGGTGGGCGAGACGCCCGCGTTCATCATCAGGGGGCGCGTGCCGCCATAGGGCTTGGGGTTCAACCGCAGGCCCCGCAGCTGCAGATGCTTGCCGAGGAAATCGAACTCCTCTTCCGGCCCCCACATGCGCTTGATCGCGTCGATCCACTCCTGGCCATATTCGTAGCGGTCCTCATGCTCGCGCTTCTGCTCGATGCCAAACATCTGGAACTCGCCCTCGTTCCAGCCGATGACGATGTTGAGGCCGAAGCGGCCGCGCCCGATGCGATCGGCCGTGACGAACTCCTTTGCTGCGAGCACCGGGTTCACCAGCGGCGCATGGACAGTGGCGAAAACCGTGATGCGCTTCGTGCGGGCCAGCAGCCCGCAGGCCCAGGTCACTGTCTCGAGCGTGGCCCCCTGATGATCCGTCTGTCCGCGATAGCCCTTCCAGCGCGCAATCGGCAGCAGGAAATCGAGCCCCACCCCGTCGGACATTTCGCCCAGCTTCTCGCAATCGTCCCAGTCCGCCGTCCAGCGCTCGGGCGCAATGGTCATGGCACGACCATTGGAGCAATTGGCACCGAACAGCCCCAGCTTCAGCCGGTTGGTGTTGTGCATGCGATTGCGGGAGTCCTGCGTGGGCTCGTAATCCATTTTTTTCTCGTGGCCTCAGTCGATCTTGATGTTGGCGAAGCGGATCACCTTGGCCCACTTCTGCGTGTAATCAGCCATGAAGGTGCCAAACTCAGCCGGTGTGCCACCGATGGCCTCGCCGCCAAGCTCGCCGATGCGAGTCCGGAAGGTGGGATCGGCGATCGCAGCACTGATCTCGCGATTGAGCCTGTCGACCACGTCGGATGGCAGATTGCGCGGCCCTGCAATGCCCATCCAGCCGCCCGCGTCAAAGCCCGGCACGGCCTCGGCAACCGTCGGCAGCTCGGGTAGCAGATACCAGCGCTCCAGCGACGTCACACCGAGCGCGCGCAGCTTGCCATCCTGCACGAAGGGCGCTGCGGAGGAGATCGGCGAGAAGGACACCTGCGTGCGACCCGCGATCAGGTCCGGAAGCGGATTGTCGCGATAGGGCACATGCACCATCTGCGTGCCGGTGAGCATGGTGAAGAGCCCGCCGTAGATATGGCCTGTGGAGCCATTCCCGTTCGAGGCCATGTTGATCTTGTTGGGATTGGCCTTGGCATAGGCGATGAACTCGGCCGTGGTCTTCGCCGGCACATCCGGATGGACAACGAACATGGCCGGTGCGCGATACACACGCCCGACCGGTGTCACCGAGGTGAGGAAGTCATAGCTGAGGTTCTGATAGAGCGTGGCGTTCCACGCGTTCGAACCCGAGGCCATCAGCAGGGTGTAGCCATCGGCAGGCGACTTGATGACCTGCTCAGTCGCCACATTGCTGCCAGCACCAGGCTTCGGCTCGACGATGAAGGATTGACCGAGTCGCCGCGACAGCCAGTCTGCCAGCACGCGGCCCACGAGATCGGGCCCACTGCCCGATGGAAAACCAACGAGCAGGCGCACAGGTCGATCGGGATAGGTTGCGGCACGGGCGGTTCCAGCCGCGAGCATGGACCCTGTTGCGATCAAGAGATCTCTGCGGGTAAGCGACATGGCGACCTCCTATTCCGGCTGGATGCCGGCCGCAGGCACGATTTCGGAAAACTGCTTGAGCTGCGTGACCACCCACTCCTGCGCCTCGGCAGGCGTCGACCATTTCACATCGACGCCGAGCGACTTCATCTTCTGGTCAGCCTCAGGCGTCTTGAGATAGTCGACGAGCGCGTCATTGAGAATCTTGATCGTCGAATCCGGCGTGCCGGCATGGGCCAGCAATCCCTGCCAGCCAACACCGGAAAAGCCCGGGATCGTCTCAGACACGGAGGGCACATTCGGCAGGCTTGGCAACCGCGTTGGCGCCATCACCGCGAGCGCCACCAGTTGCCCGGTCTCGATCAGGGGCTGGGCGGGCGCTATGTCGGACAGCATCATGCCAACCTGCCCCGACACCACATCGATCAGGGCCGGAGAGCTGCCGCGATAGGGAACATGCTGAAGCGAGATGCCGGCCTTCTTGAGAAAAGACTCGCCGTAGAGATGCTGCGGTGTTCCGACACCAGGAGAGGCGTAACTCATCGTGCTCCCCTTGTCCTTGGCGAGCCTGATGAACTCCGCGAGCGTCTTCACCTTCAATGACGGAGAGACGACGATTACGTTATGCGTATAGGCCATCAGGCCCACGGCCTTGAAATCATTCATGGGGTCGAAGGGCAGCGTCTTGTACATATAGGGCGCGATGGCAAAGGCCGTCGGCGCAAGCAGGAGTGTCTGCCCATCGGGTGCCGACCGCGCAACGACAGCCGACCCGATGGTGCCGCCAGCACCCGTCCTGTTTTCAACCACGAAGGGCTTCTTGAGCTTCTGCTCAAGCGTCGAAGCCGCAATCCTGCCCATGATGTCGACGGTGCCACCGGGCGCGAAGGGCACGATGATCGTCACGGGACCTGAGGGGTAAGTTTGTGCCAGGGCGCCTGACGCGAGGGCTCCTGCCGTCAGCAGTGAAAATACCGCCACAATCATTCGGCGGCGCAGGGCGCGCGAAAGCATGGAGTCCTCCCCGAAGTATTTTTTGTTGGGAGAACTGAAGCCCACGCTTGATTAGGTGTCAAGCAAGGCCAGAGGCCAGCTCCAGCCTCGAAAGCGGGCGTCTCACGCCCGCCTGAGAATTAAACCGTGACCTTGCCACGCACCGGCTTAGAGGCGGTGACCTGCGGCTTCGGCATCGGCTTGCGCGGCACCGGGATGGGCTCCGGCCGTGCATTTTCGTCGAAGAGTTCGGCGAGCTTCTCGGTCATGGCGCCGCCCAGTTCCTCGGCATCGACGATGGTCACAGCGCGACGATAATAGCGCGTCACGTCATGCCCGATGCCGATGGCGATAAGCTCCACAGGTGAGCGCGTCTCGATCTCCTCGATCACCTTGCGCAGGTGACGCTCGAGATAGTTGCCCGCATTCACAGAAAGCGTGGAATCATCGACCGGCGCGCCATCCGAGATCATCATCAGGATCTTGCGCTGCTCGGAGCGGCCGAGCAGGCGCTGGTGTGCCCAGTCGAGCGCCTCTCCATCGATGTTTTCCTTCAGCAGGCCCTCGCGCATCATCAGGCCGAGATTGCGGCGCGCTCGACGCCACGGTGCATCTGCACTCTTGTAGATGATGTGGCGCAGATCGTTGAGGCGGCCCGGATTGACGGGCTTGCCAGCCTGCAACCAGGCCTCGCGCGACTGCCCGCCCTTCCACGCACGCGTGGTGAAGCCGAGGATCTCGACCTTCACACCGCAACGCTCGAGCGTGCGCGCCAGGATGTCGGCGCAGCTGGCGGCCACCGTGATCGGACGGCCGCGCATGGAGCCCGAATTGTCGAGCACCAGCGTCACGACCGTGTCGCGGAAATTCGTGTCCTTCTCGCGCTTGAAGGAGAGCGGCTGCTGAGGATCGATGATGATGCGCGACAGGCGCGCCGGATCGAGCATGCCCTCTTCGAGGTCGAACTCCCACGCGCGGTTCTGCTGCGCCATCAGGCGGCGCTGAAGACGGTTGGCGAGGCGCGCGACGATGCTCGACATATTGGCGAGCTGCTTGTCGAGATAGGCGCGCAGGCGCTCCAGCTCTTCAGGCTCGCACAGCTCTTCGGCGGGAATGGTCTCGTCGAACTTGTTGGTAAAGGCCTTGTACTCGGGGCCCTTCGGCTCGAACTGGCCATGCTGGGGCGGGCGCTTGCTTTCGGAAGCTTCGTCCGCATCGCCCTCGTCGGACTCTTCGGGGAAGTCGCCGGAGGGCGCATCGGCCGCATCCATCTCGCCTTCTTCCAGCTCGTCGGAGGCGCTGTCGGCTGCTTCCATCTCAACGGCCTGGCCCTGGTCGTCCTGCTCGCCTTCGCCCTCGGAATCCTGCGGATCATCGTTGGGCTCGTCTTCACCGGATTCTTCGCCGGTGTCGTCACTGTCGAGCGCCTCGTCCTGCATCATGTCGAGGTTGGAAAGCAGCTTGTGAATCGCCTTGGCGAAAGAGCGCTGGTCCTCGATCGACTCGCCGAGCTTGTCGAGTTCCTTGCCGGCGCGATCCTCGATAATCGGCCGCCACAGTTCGACAATGGCCTTTGCGCCCGCTGGCGGGGCAAGCCCCGTCAGGCGCTCGCGCACCATCATGGCCACCGCGTCTTCCAGCGGCGCATCAGCACGATCGCTTACGTCACCATAATTGCCGCGATGATAGCGGTCATCGAGCATGGCCGTGAGATTGCCTGCGACACCCAGCATGCGCTTGGCGCCGATGGACTCAACGCGCGCCTGTTCGACCGCATCGAACACCGCACGCGCCTCGGGGCCTTTTGGCGCGAGGCGGCGATGCACTGTCGTGTCGTGGCAGGCAAGACGCAGAGCCATGGAGTCCGCATGCCCGCGCACAATCGCCGCTTCCTGCGGTGTCAGCTTGCGGGCAGGCTCGGGCAGGCGCGCCTTGGCGCCCTCGCCCGATCCCGTCAGCGCCGGGCGGTCGGAGGCATAGGCGACCTCCAGGTCCGGCGCGCGCGCCATGGCGCGCAGGCAGCCCGCCACGGCCCTCTTGAAGGGCTCCTGCGGAGCTTCAGACTTCTGCGGCGGCTTGCGGTTTGTGCTCATGGCCTCACGTCAGCGCGATATTCACCGAGCTCTCGGGCAGTTCCTGCCCGAAGCAGCGCTGGTAGAACTCAGCCACGAGGCCGCGCTCCAGCTCATCGCACTTGTTGAGGAAGGTCAGCCGGAAGGCGAAACCGATGTCGCCGAAGATGTCGGCATTCTCGGACCAGGTGATCACCGTGCGCGGGCTCATGACGGTCGACAGGTCGCCGGACATGAAGGCGTTGCGGGTGAGGTCGGCGACGCGCACCATCTTGTTGACGATGTCGCGGCCTTCCTTGTTCTTCTGGTAGTGCGGCGCCTTGGCCAGCACGATGTCGACTTCCTTGTCGTGCGCCAGATAGTTCAGCACGGTCACGATCGACCAGCGGTCCATCTGGCCCTGGTTGATCTGCTGGGTGCCATGATAGAGGCCCGAGGTATCACCCAGACCCACCGTGTTCGCCGTGGCGAAGAGGCGGAAGGCGGGATGGGGACGGATGACGCGGTTCTGGTCGAGCAGCGTGAGCCGGCCGGACACTTCGAGCACCCGCTGGATCACGAACATCACGTCCGGACGGCCGGCGTCATATTCGTCGAAGCACAGCGCGATGTTGTTCTGCAGGGCCCAGGGCAGGATGCCGTCGCGGAACTCGGTGATCTGCTTGCCGTCCTTGAGGACGATGGCGTCCTTGCCGACCAGATCGATGCGCGACACATGGCTGTCGAGGTTGATGCGCACGCAGGGCCAGTTCAGCCGCGCCGCCACCTGTTCCACATGGGTCGATTTGCCAGTGCCATGATAGCCGGTGATCATCACGCGGCGGTTACGGGCAAAACCAGCCAGGATCGCAAGGGTCGTCGGGCGATCGAAGAGGTAATCCTTGTCGAAGTCCGGCACATGCTCGGTCCGCTCGGAATAGGCAGGCACCATCAGGTCGCTGTCGATGCCGAACACCTCACGCACGGAAATTGTCTTGTCGGGCATGCCGGCCACAGTTGCGTTCGCGCTTTGCATCACACCTCCAACCCGCCCCGCAGATCCGGGCGGGCACATTCTGGCCCTTGGGCCGACCCTTTTCGGGCGATCACGCCGGCAACCCCCGGCTCAGGGACCCTGCCCGTCTCAGACGAGCTTGGCCGATCTCAGATAATTATAGGCCTGAATGATCTCGCGCAATTTGTCTTCGCGCGACCGGTCGCCGCCATTGGCATCCGGATGCAGGCGTTTCACCAGTTCCTTGTAGCGGGCCTTGATGGTCTCCGCATCAGCCGTATCGTCCAGCCCCAGGTTCGTCAGGGCTTTCATGGCCGCCACGCCATATCTTGGCTTGGCCGCCTCGGCAGCCGGCCTGCGATAGGACCGGGCCCGAAACATTCCCAGATCGTCCTTGAATCCGGCGGGATCGACCCCGTCCTCCCGGAACCCTCGCGCTGTGCGGTTGACGCCCATGGTCCAGGTGGGCCGGTGACCGATCACTGCCTCCTTCTGGTACTTGGCGACGTCGTTATCCGTCATGCCCTGGAAGTAGTTGTAGGAGGCGTTGTATTCGCGCACGTGCTCGATGCAGAAGCAGAAATACTGCCCCTCCCGCAGCCGCCCCATGGGGGCGCGATGCTCGCCGGGGAGGGTGCAGCCGGGGAATTCACAGCGGATCTGAGTCGGCTCCTGGCGCGGCTGTGGCCGGGACTTCGTCCTGATGCGATCGAAGATGGGCGAATTCAGATTCATGATCAGGACTTTATGGATGGGGCCTTGCGCCGGCAAGGCATGACGTGAACGTTTCTGTTGCGATTTCAGATCACGGCTCGACGTGACCGTGTTACATCACAACAGGAGTGATGGAGGCTCGCCAATGAGCGTTAAGGATCGCATAACCGCCAAGCTGACCGAGGCGCTGGCCCCGAAACACCTTGAGGTCATCGACGATTCGCACCGCCATGCGGGACATCTTGGCCATCCGGGCTCCGGTCACCCCGGAACCATGTCGGCGAGCGAAACGCATTTCACAGTCAAGGTGGTGTCTGACGCCTTCTCCGGCAAGGCCCGTCTGGCCCGCCACCGCCTCGTCAACGACCTCTTGTCTGCAGAGCTGAAGGCCGGCGTGCATGCACTGGCCATCGAGGCCCGCGCACCGGGCGAGTGAGCGCGGTGAGCACACACGCGGCAGACCGCTGACCTCAATCGCCACGATTTTGCCTTGCTGAATCGATCTAAGCCACAAGCTGAGCTATCGCAGCCACATTGCCTCACTTTGCAAGCGCGGCGTGACGGGCTACGACTCTTGCTGCGATAGAGCTGCGTCGCGGGCGCGGCACCTGCCGGGGACTGGACTGAATGACTTTCGCGCTCCTTCGCCCGCGGATGGCCGCAGGCGCTCATTCGGGCAAACTTGCTGCCGTCCTTGCCGCCACGATTGCGCTGACTGCTTCAGCAACCTGGGCAACGCCCCTTCTGGTCGTGGACGCGTCCAGCGGCGCAGTCCTGATGGAGCAGGAAGCCACAAAACCCTGGTATCCTGCTTCCCTGACCAAGCTGGTGACGGTCTATGCGGCCCTGAAGGCCGTGAAGGACAAGCGCATCAGCCTCGATACGCCGCTTGTCGTGTCGGCGCGGGCCGCCAAGATGCCGCCTTCGAAAATGGGCTTCAAGCCGGGAACGGAAGTGACCCTCGACAATGCCCTGAAGATGCTCATGGTGAAGTCCGCCAATGACCTCGCCATCGTCATCGCTGAAGGCATCAGCGGTTCCGTCGAGAATTTTGCCGGCGAGATGAACCGGGTGGCCGCCGGTCTGGGCATGCACCAGTCGCATTTCGTCAATCCCAACGGGCTGCACAACGACGAACATTACAGCTCCGCCAAGGACATGGCCCTTGTCGCCATGGCCCTTTATCGCGACTTCCCGGAGCATGAGGATCTCTACGGCATTGGGGCCTTGCGCCTCGGCAGCCAGATCATCCCGACCCATAACGGCCTGATCGGCCGCTATCCGGGCGCGGAGGGCATGAAGACAGGTTTCACCTGCCCGGCAGGGTTCAATGTGGTCGTTAGCGCGACACGTGGCGGTCGTCGACTGATCGCCGTGGTCCTTGGCTATCCCTCGGCCAAGTCCCGCACCCTGAAGGCTGCGAGCCTGCTCGACATCAGCTTTGCTGGCCGCAGCAGCGGCCCGCCGCTCGCCTCACTGCCGGACGTTGGTGGCTCGCCGCCCAACATGCGCAGCCAGGTCTGTACCGCCAACCGACAGGAACCGGGCGAAGACGACTATGCGGTGCCGGTCGCATCCAATGGGCCGAGCGGCGCGTCCGATTCGGAAAGCAGTGCCGCCTTCTTCGCCAGCGATGGCCGCAGCTCGGGGGCGACAACGAGTTCGGGTGTCTCGGCCATTGCCGCCCAAATGGCGACCCGACCCTATTTCGAGCCGATCCCCGTCTATCTCGGCCGCGCGCCGGGCTACACCGGACCCTCGGTCGGCGCGCGGGATGCCCGGCCGAGCCCCTCTGTCGGCGCCGCCGTCACCGCCGCCATTGCTGCCCGCTCGAAGGAAGCCGCAAAGACGGAAAAAGCTGAAAAGCCCGTCAAGCATGCCAGGGCCAGACCTTCAGCAAAGCCCAGGCCTGAAGCAAAGCCCAAGCCTGCGGCGACTCCCAAGCCGGATGCGCCAAAGCCCGAGGCCTCCAAGGGAAAGCACGCTGGCAAGGGCAAGAAGAAACCCGAAAAGCCTGAAACCTGACCGGATGATAGCCCATGTCCGCTGAAGGGCCGCTGGCGCGCCGCCCGCCGCCACCCATTCCCGTGTCCGTGCTGACCGGCTTCCTTGGAGCCGGCAAGACGACGCTGCTCAACCGGCTGCTGAAGGATCCCGATCTCGCCGACACGGTGGTGATCATCAACGAATTCGGTGAGGTCGGCCTCGATCACCTGCTTGTCGAGGCGGCCGACGGCGACATGATCCTGATGTCGTCCGGCTGCCTTTGCTGCACCATCCGCGGCGACCTGATCTCGACGCTGGAAGACCTGCTGCGCCGGCGCGACAATGGCCGCATCACACCTTTCCGCCGGGTGCTGATCGAGACGACGGGGCTCGCCGATCCAGCGCCTGTTCTGCACACGATCATGTATCACCCCTACCTGCTGATGCGCTTCCGCCTCGATGGCGTCATCACCGTGGTCGATGCGGTCAACGGGGCAGCGACGCTGGACGCCCATGAGGAAGCTGTGAAGCAGGCTGCTGTGGCCGATCGCATCGTGCTCACCAAGACCGACATGCCTGAGGCTGCTGCGAACGAAGCCGCGCTGCGCACCCGCCTGCAGGCGCGTAATCCGGGCGCGCACCTGCTCGACGCGGCG
Source organism: uncultured Hyphomicrobiales bacterium (assembly GCA_903889985.1). Classification (GTDB taxonomy): domain Bacteria; phylum Pseudomonadota; class Alphaproteobacteria; order Rhizobiales; family Beijerinckiaceae; genus Terripilifer. Next base: position 9,842 of record CAISZN010000320.1, read on the forward strand.
AAAGGGGAGGCAACTGCGGCCCATCTGCTCGACGCCGGCCTCTATAATCCCGACAGCAAGATCCCGGACGTCCGCCGCTGGCTGAATGCGGAAGCCTATGAGGATCATGGTCACGATCACCACCGGCATGATCATGACCACAACCACGGCCATGAGCCCCATCGCGACCAGCATGCCCACGACCCCAACCGGCACGACGCCCGCATCCGCGCCCATGTGCTGACCAGCGACCGGCTGATGCCCAAGAGCGGCTTCGACCTGTTCCTCGACCTGCTACGGCAGGCCCACGGCCCGAACCTCCTGCGTGTGAAGGGCCTCATCGGCCTCGACGACGATCCGGAGCGCCCCGTGGTCATTCACGGGGTCCAGCACGTTTTCCACCCGCCGACGAGCCTCGAGGGATGGCCCGATGCGGACCGGCGCACACGCATTGTCTTCATCCTGAAGGACATGGATCCATCCTTCATCGACGGTCTCTGGAATGCCTTCATGGGGGAACCGGGCATCGACCGGCCCGACGCGGCGGCCCTGACTGCAAACCCGCTGAAGCCGCCCACATCAGGCGGCCTGCTGGGCTGATCAGCCGGCCGCGCGGATCTCGAAGCGAATCTCCTCGCCCTCGCGATCCTGCTGCAGGAGGGTGGCACCAGCCAGCGACACCTCGTGGGGAACGTCGATGATGCTCATGGGGTCGGTTGCCAGCACCCGGAACAGGCTTCCGGAGGGACATCCGGCAAGGGCCCGGCGTACGCGCAGGGCCGGCAGGGGGCATTTCAGCCCCCTCAGGTCCAGGAGTTCGAAGCGCTGTTCACTATCCACGGCCAATCGTTCACATATTGACGAAATGCGATCTATGTCCTCTATCACGCGCGAAGACCTTGCGGCATCTTGATCGCTTGGGGGGAACGATGTCCTTGTTCGGTCGGATCGCCAGCGAGTGGGCCTATCTGCGTGGGGCCCTGCGTGCCTTGCGGCGGACAAAGCCCATCGCCCGCACGCCGGAACGCACCCTCCGTGAACTCATTGAAGGGTTTGCCGCCCAATTCGCTGATCGCCCCGCCCTCATGTCCGACCGGGAGGTGCTGACCTATCGGGAGCTGAACGGCCGCGCGAACCAATATGCCTATTGGGCCATGGCGCAGGGCATCACGCGGGGAGACGCGGTCGCGCTGCTCATGCCCAATCGGCCGGAATTCGTCGCCATCTGGATGGGGATCGCGAAAGCCGGCGGCGTGGCGGCTCTGCTCAATACGAACCTGCCCGGCACATCGCTGGCTCA
>CAISZN010000321.1 GCA_903889985.1 uncultured Hyphomicrobiales bacterium
GAGTTCGGCGGACATCAAAAAGCGGGTCGAGGACTTGCTCGAAATGATGCAGCTTTCTGGCTACGGCAAACGCTTTCCCTCGCAACTCTCCGGCGGGCAGCGCCAGCGCGTGGCACTGGCACGCGCGCTGGCCGTGGAACCCCGCGTCCTTCTCCTTGATGAGCCCTTCGGTGCCCTTGACGCCCAGGTTCGCAAGGACCTGCGCAGCTGGCTGCGCGATATTCACGAAAAGACTGGCCACACGACCGTCTTCGTCACCCATGATCAGGACGAGGCGCTGGAGCTCTCTGACCGGGTGGCCATTCTCAGCAAGGGCCGCATCGAGCAGCTCGGCACGCCGGACAACGTTTATGATGAGCCCCAGACACCCTTCGTCTTTGGCTTCATCGGCGAATCGAACCGCCTCGAGGTCGAGGTGCGCGAGGGCGCGGCATGGCTGGGCAGTCAGCTTGTGGATGCCCAGGCCAGCCACCTGCCTCCCGGACCAGGCACGACCTTTTTCCGACCACAACATGCGAGCCTCTGGCCGGAGGGCTCGGAAGGGCTCAGCGCCCGGATCAAGTCGATCCACCGCGTCGGGCCCTCCGTGAGGGCAAACCTGAGTGTTCAGGGCGTGAACCACCTCATCGACACGGTCCTGCCGCTGGGTGTCGACCTTGTGGCCGGCCAGGCAGCCAGCCTGCGTATTGATCGGGCACGTACTTTCCCTGTGGAGTGAGGCTCCACCTTATCCCTCTGTCGTAGATGACACCCGGTGACATGATCCTGAAGGGCGCATAGGCTCAAGGATTGTGCGCCCGCGCGGGGGCGCCCAGCGATACCCTCCGTGCCTCGATGCGCTCTTGGAACACGAATTGCATTCCACTTGCGTCTCGCAGGAACTCGCGAGGATCGGTTCCGCGACGGAGGATATTCAAATGATGCGTTCAGGTTTCAAGCTGGCCGTTGCGGCCGGCGCCCTTCTGGCCGCGATGGCTGGCCTGGCTTCGGCGGCAGACAAGCCCAAGGTGGGTTTCGTCTATGTCGGCCCGGTGGGTGACTTCGGCTATTCCTACCAGCACGATCAGGGCCGTCAGGCGCTCGTGAAGGCGCTCGGCGACAAGGTCGACACGACCTTCCTCGAGAACGTGCCCGAGAACGACAGCGAGCGCTCCATCGAGCAGCTGGCCCGGTCCGGCCACAAGCTGATCTTCACCACGTCCTTCGGCTTCATGGAGCCGACCCTCAAGGTCGCCAAGAAGTTCCCGAACATCAAGTTCGAACATGCCACCGGCTACAAGCGCGCCGCCAATGTGGCGACCTATTCGGCTCGCTTCCATGAAGGCCGCTACGTCATCGGCCAGATCGCTGGCAAGATGACCAAGTCGAACATCATCGGCTATGTCGCCTCCTTCCCGATTCCGGAAGTCGTGGCAGGCATCAACGCCTTCATGCTCGGCGCCCAGAGCGTCAACCCGAACGTCAAGATCAAGATCGTCTGGGCGAACACCTGGTTCGACCCGGGCAAGGAAGCCGATGCGGCCAAGGCGCTGCTGGCGCAGGGTGCCGACATCATCACCCAGCATACGGATTCGGCAGCTCCGCTGCAGGAAGCCGAGAAGGCTGGCAAGTTCGGCTTCGGCCAGGCGTCCGACATGATCAAGTTCGCTCCGAAGGCGCAGCTGTCCGCCATCGTGGACAACTGGTCGGGCTATTACATCGAGCGCACCAAGGCGCTGCTCGATGGCACCTGGAAGTCCACGGACACCTGGGGTGGCATTGGCGCCCACATGGTCAACCTCGCACCCTTCACCAACATGCCTGACGACGTGAAGAAGATGGCCGAGGAAACCACCGCAGCCATCGCCGCCGGCAAGCTGAACCCCTTCAAGTGCCCGGTCCTCGACCAGGATGGCAAGGCGGTCGAGTGCAAGGGCGGAGCAGCCCTGTCCGATCCGCAGGTGCTCAGCATGAACTGGTACGTGAAGGGCATCGACGACAAGCTCCCGAAGTAATCGGGGCTATCGAAGATGGTCTCTTCACCTGAGACGAGCGCGAAGCGGGGGGAACTCCGCTTCGTCTTCCGTGGCGAAACCGTCGAGATCGATGGTTTCAAACCGCGGGAAACCCTGCTCGACTGGCTGCGCGTTCAAGCGCGCGCCACGGGCACCAAGGAAGGCTGCGGCGAAGGCGATTGTGGCGCCTGCACGGTGGTCCTTGCAAAGGCACGGGATGGGCGGATCGAGCATCGCCCGGTCAATGCCTGCATCCTCCTGCTTGGCCAATGCGATGGCGCCGAGATCATCACCGTCGAGGATCTGTCGAGCGCTGGCGTCCTGCACCCGGTGCAGAGTGCCATGGTGGCGACACATGGCTCCCAATGCGGGTTCTGCACGCCTGGCATCGTGATGAGCCTCTTCGCGCAATATCACGAGGCCGCAAGGCCCGTAACGCGCAACGACATCTGCGACCAGCTCGCCGGCAACCTGTGCCGCTGCACGGGCTATCGCCCCATTCTGGATGCCGCCCTGCAGGTCTGCGCCGGGCCAGCGGAGGATGCCTTCGCTGCCTCAGCCCCAGCGCGCATGGCAAAGTTGGAGGCGCTCAACACGGGTGATGATCTTTTCGTCGGGACTTCGGAGATGTTCTTTGCAGCACCGGGCTCGGCGGCCTCTCTGGCTGCCCTGAGCGCCAAATATCCGGATGCTTTGATCCTGTCTGGCGCCACAGACGTGGGTCTGTGGATCACCAAGGGTTTTCAGGACCCCGGGAAGATCATCTGGACTGGGCGCGCTGTGGGCTTCGACACCATCGATCACAAGGATGGTTCGCTCATTCTGGGTGCTGGCGTCACCCATCAGGACGCCCTGCCGCACCTGGCCGCGATTCATCCTGATCTGGGCGAGATCATGCGGCGCTTCGGCTCCACGCAGGTGCGCGCCTCGGGTACGGTGGGTGGCAGCATCGCCAATGGCTCTCCCATCGGCGACCTCGCGCCCTGTCTCATCGCCCTGGGCGCCACTGTTGAACTGCGCCTGAAAGACAGCGTCCGCAGCCTGCCTCTGGAAAATTACTTCATTGCCTACCGCAAGCAGGACCGGGCGCCGGGCGAGCTGGTGTCGAGCCTGACCATTCCGGATCTGGGCGAGGATCATGCCTTCCGGGCCTACAAGGTCAGCAAGCGCTTCGACGAAGACATTTCCGCCGTTCTGGGTGCCTTCCGCTTCACCCTGTCGGGCCGCAAGGTGACAGCGGCCCGCATCGCCTATGGCGGCATGGCAGGAACGCCGGCGCGGGCCGCAAAGACCGAAGCAGCCTGCGCTGCCATTGATCTCGATGATCCATCCACCTGGTCGGCGGCCATCGCCGCGATGGGGCAGGATTACGCCCCACTCAGCGACCTGCGGGCGTCCTCTGCCTACCGGCAGACCGTCGCCAGGAACCTGCTGCGCAAGGCCCTGATCGAAGTGGCGGGAGCCGATCAGGGTTCGACCCGCCTGCGGCCCGGAGGGCTCGTCCATGCCGCCGAATGAGATGACAGCGCCCCTGAGCGGGGAACCGCTGGCGGTTGTCAGCAAGCCGATGCGCCATGATTCCGCGCCCCTGCACGTGCAGGGCGCGGCAGCCTATATCGACGACATCCGCGAGCCCGAGGGCACGCTGCATGTAGCGCCGGGCCTCTCGCATGTGGCCTGCGGCACGATCACCAAACTCGACCTCGATGCGGTGCGCGCCGTGCCCGGTGTGGTGGCGGTGCTCACGGCTGCCGACATCCCGGGCAAGAACGACGTGGCGCCGGTCTTTGCCGACGATCAGCTGCTGGCCGATGGCAAGGTTGTCTTCCACGGACAGCCCATCTTCGCAGTCGTGGCGACCACGCGCGACGTCGCGCGACGGGCCGTGAAACTGGCCAAGATCGAGATTGCCGCAGAACCCGCGATCCTCACCATCGAAGCCGCGCTCGCTGCCGACCGCAAGGTGCTGCCGGACTATGATTTCGGGCGCGGCAATGTCGCTGCCGACCTGCAGGCTTCACCAAAAACCCTCGAGGGCACGCTCAATATCGGCGGCCAGGAGCATTTCTATCTTGAGGGGCAGGCTGCCTTCGCCATTCCCGGCGAGAGCGACATGCTGGTGCATTCTTCCACGCAGGACCCCACCGAGGTGCAGCACATCCTCGGGCGCGTGCTGGCCATGCCCGATGCCTTCGTCACCGTCGAGACGCGCCGCATGGGCGGGGCCTTTGGTGGCAAGGAAAGTCAGGCGGCCCAGACCGCCTGCCTCGCGGCGCTGGCGGCCTATGTCACCAAGCGTCCCTGCAAGCTGCGGCTCGATCGTGACGACGACATGGTCATGACAGGCAAGCGGCATGACTTCCGCGCGGACTGGAAGGTCGGCTTCGACCAGGAGGGTCGCATCGGCGTCTATGACGTCGACCTACATGCCCGGTGCGGCTGCTCGGTCGACCTGTCACCGGGCGTCGTCGACCGCGCCATGTTCCATGCGGCCAATTCATACTGGCTGCCGACCGTCTCGGTTCGTACGACGCGACTTTTCACAAACACCGTTTCCGCCACGGCCTTCCGGGGCTTCGGTGGCCCACAGGGCATGCTCGCCATTGAGCGGGTGATGGATGCCATTGCACATGCCACAGGGCTTGATCCGCTCGATGTGCGCAAGGCGAACCTGCATCGCGAGGGCGCTGACCTCACGCCCTATGGGATGAAGGTCGAGGACCCGGACATTCTGGCCCTCCTGATCGACCGGCTGGAAGCATCGAGCGACTATCGCGCGCGCCGGGCCGAGATCGAGGCCTATAACGCCAGCAATCCAATCATCCGGCGCGGCCTGGCCCTGACGCCGATCCAGTTCGGCATCTCCTTCACGCTCATCCACATGAACCAGGCGGGTGCTTTGGTGCATGTCTACCAGGATGGGTCGATCCATCTGAACCACGGCGGCACCGAAATGGGCCAGGGCCTGTTCACCAAGGTGGCGCAGGTTGTGGCGGAAGAATTCGGCGTGCCGCTCGACTGGGTTCGCATCACGGCAACCAACACTGCCAAGGTGCCCAATGCCTCGCCCACGGCCGCCAGCTCAGGCTCGGACCTGAATGGAATGGCGGCGCGCGAAGCCGCCCGCGTCATCAAGGCACGCATGGTGGCCCATGCGGCGGAGGAGTTCGGCGTCGACGCGAGCGAGGTGCGCTTCCGCGACGGACTCGTGCTGGTGGGCAACAAGACCCTGCCCTTCCCGGAGCTGGCAAAGAAATGCCGGGTGGCGCGGGTGCAGCTCTCCCATGCGGGCTTCTACAAGACCCCCGAGATTCACTGGGACCGCGCAGCCCGCAAGGGAAAGCCCTTCCTGTATTTCGCCTATGGCGCCTCCTGCAGCGAGGTCGCCATCGACACACTGACCGGCGAGATGAGGGTCGAGCGGGTCGATATCCTGCACGACGTCGGCAAGTCGCTGAACCCGGCGCTGGACATTGGCCA
>CAISZN010000322.1 GCA_903889985.1 uncultured Hyphomicrobiales bacterium
ATCTTGTGGGATAAAATAATTTTGTGAACAAATTTCAATTAATCAGGCACCAGAATGCGAGCAACGGCGCGTGACCGGACGCCATCGCATGCATGATAAATGGTTCATTGTGCAGCGTTCCGCCAACTCCGGGTTCAATCCATTCGGATTTTCCGTGCTGGAACCGCCCAGGGGTTAGAACGAGATAAATCTCTTCCGGCGCATGATGATGGTCAGGATAGCGAACATGAGGTGCGAGCAGGGAGACGCCGACGGTGACGTCGTCTCTATTTTCTAGCCCGTCGGGGCCTACGATGATGGCGTTAGCGTGACCCGTAGTCCAATTTTCACTGGCAGATGGGTTCGATGATGCTCGGACTTTCCAGCGAAGCGAAGGCTCAATACTTGAGAATGCAGCAGCCAGATTGCTTAATTGTGTTGAATGCAATCGTGCGTGACCTAACGCAGCCGAGAGATGCTCACACAGAGGTGGCTCGGGAAAACTGAACACCTATGATAAGTGGAATTTCTGCCTGAAAGCGGCATAATGCCGACGACAGGAGAGATCGATGAGCAGACGACCGCGCCGGAACCATAGCCCGGCATTTAAGGCAAAAGTCGCATTAGCGGCGATCAAGGCCGAGAAGACGTTGGCAGAACTTGCCGAACAGTTTGACGTGCACCCCAATCAGATCACAACGTGGCGATCGCAGCTTTTAGAAGGGGCCGCCGATGTGTTCGGCGAAGAGACAAAGCCTGATCCTGCGACGACGGTTGATCTTAAATCACTTCATGCCAAGATCGGAGAGCTTACGCTGGAAAATGATTTTTTAGCCGGTGCGCTCGGGAAGGCAGGACTATTACCGGGCGCAAAGCGATGATCGATAAAATGCATGGACTATCAATTTCCAAACAGGCTCAGATCCTGGGTATAAGCCGGAGTAGCGTCTATTATCAGGCTGAACCGGTATCGGAACCCGATTTGCTTCTTATGAGACGGATCGATCAGCTACATTTGGATTATCCGTTTGCGGGCAGTCGAATGCTTCAGAGTTTTTTGGTTCGAGAAGGCTTTGAGATTGGTCGTCTTCACATAAGAACTCTGATGAAACGCATGGGGATTGAGGCGATTTATCGCCGTCCCAACACGTCAAAGCCGGCGCAAGGCCATAAGATCTACCCTTATCTCTTGCGGAACCTTGTCGTGGATCGGCCCAATCAGGTCTGGGCGATGGACATTACCTACATCCCGATGGCACGGGGCTTTGTCTATCTCGCTGCCGTTGTCGATTGGTTTAGCCGGAAGGTTCTATCTTGGCGGTTATCGATCACGCTTGAAACCGAGTTTTGTCTGGAAGCTGTCGAAGAGGCTCTTGCGCACTATGGCAAGCCCGAGATCTTCAATACGGACCAAGGCAGTCAATTTACGAGCATCGCTTTTACAGATCTACTCACCAAGCACGAAATCAAGATCAGCATGGATGGCAAGGGATCTTGGCGGGACAATGTTTTTGTCGAGCGTCTTTGGCGAACCATTAAATACGAAGAGGTCTATTTGCGGGCCTATAACAATGTTCCAGAAGCCCGATCTTCACTCGGACGCTACATTGACGACTTCTATAATACGAAACGACCTCATTCGAGCCTTGACAGAAAAACCCCGGATGAGGCCTACTTCAATACGCTGCAGGCAATCCCGCTGGCAGCATAACAAAGGCAGTCATCCACTTATC
>CAISZN010000323.1 GCA_903889985.1 uncultured Hyphomicrobiales bacterium
GGCCCTTCGTCTGGCCCGGGAAGCCGCCGACCTTGCCCCCGATCTCGTGCCCGCCGTGGCATTGGCCGGGCGACTGCTTGGACGGCGCGGCGATCTGCGGCGCGCGGCAAAGCTCATCGAGAAGGCCTGGAAAGCGGCGCCTCATCCGGATCTGGCCAAGGTCTATCTCGACCTGCGGCCAGGCGATTCAACCGCCGACCGGCTGACCCGCGCCCGGCACCTCGAAAAGCTGGTGCCGGCAGACCCGGAGAGCCAGCTCACCGTCGCTCGCGCCGCCATTGACGCACTTGATTTCAAGCTAGCGCACCAGAGCCTCGATGCCCTGCTCAGCGGCCCGGACCCGCGCCCGAGCGTGCGCACCTGCCTGACCATGGCCGCCCTTGTGGAGGCAGAGACCGACAACACTGGCCTCATCCGGGAATGGCTCTCGCGCGCCTCCCGCGCCGCGCGCGACAAGGCCTGGGTGGCAGACGGCGTGGTGAGCGACCAATGGTCACCGGTCTCGCCCGTGACCGGCAAGCTCGATGCCTTCCGCTGGCAGACCCCGCCGGAGCGCCTGAGCGCACCGGTGGAGCCCCTGCCGGAAGCTCCCCTGACCGAGCCCAAGCTGTTGGAGGCGGAACCGGCACCCGCACCAGCCGTCCTCGAAGCCCCCGCAGCGGACCCCGCGCCCGTTGTCGAGGTGCCTGCTGCGGATGAGGATGCGAGCCACCGCCTCGCGGCCATTCGCGCCGCTGCGAAGGCAGCGCCGGCTGCTGCGCCAACACCGCGCAAGCCGGATGTCTTTCCACTCGTGACCGCACCAGACGATCCGGGGCCGGATCCGAAGGGCTAAACGGGCAAGTGCGCCCATCATGATGGTTGACCAGCGTGAGGTTAGGATTGATTCTGTTTTGGTCCTGAGAGGTTTGTGATGGCGGTCGTCAAATTTCAGCTTCCTGACGATCAGGCACAGCGTTTTGAACGGCTGGCGAGCGAACTCGCCGTGCCGAGCGAAACCCTCGCTGCAAAACTGGTTTGCGATTTCATGGACGACAGCGACGTCCAGAAGGCGCAGATCGAGGCTGGCCTGAAGGCCTTGGACGACGAGGACTTTGCAACTGGGGCCGAGCTATCGGCGATCGTCGCGAAGTATTGCAAGCCTAGCTGATGCTATTGCGGATACGCTGGTCGCGCCCTTCATTGAGGCGGCTGGACGAAATCGGCACCTATATCTCAGCTGAGAATCCGGAAGCTGCCTCGCGGGTCGTTACAAGGATCATGTCTTGCGCAGAGCGCCTCGCTGAATTTCCAGAGCTTGTCAGGATAGGGCGGGTACCCAACACCCGGGAGCTACCTGTCCTACCCTTCCCATATCTGCTCGTTTATCGGAATTCTGCAGAAACGATTGACATTGTGACCATCATCCACGGAGCCCGACTCTGGCCACCGCGCCAGCCTTGAAAACCGGCACCGGGTTTGCAATTCCCGCTGCGGCGCCATGCCCAGATTGACACCTCCCGGCCGGCCTGTAGGTTGTCGCCAACACAGCGATTGCGCGGGAGGATGGCATGGACGATCGGAGCGGTACACCGCAGATTCGCGATCTGCCGAAGATCGATATCGAGACGGATACGCGTGACTATCTTGCGCGCGCCAAGCCTCATGCCGACAAGTACAAGGACTATTTCATCGTCGACGTGGACGCCCACGTTTCCGAGACGATGTTCTGGTCGGAAGTCACCAACAAGATCGACAGCGACGTGTGGCGCCAGATGGCCCAGTCCCAGGGCAAGCGCGTCAATGCCTCGGCCGGCCTGCTGAATGCCGTGCCCGGCATGAATTACCAGGACGCCTTCGGCCGCATTCCCCACCAGCAGAACCTTGCCGAAAAGGTCGTGCCCGGCGGTGGCCACCGGCAGATCCAGCTCCTGCAACGCGCCATGGATTCCATGGGCATCGACGTGATGTGCACCTTCCCCACGCCCATGCTGCTGCTGGGCATGCATCCGCAGACGGAAGTCGAGGTGCAGATCGGGCGTGCCTATAACCGCTGGTTCGTCGAGGACATCCTGCCCGAGGACAAGCGCATCTGCGGCATGCTCTACCTGCCCTTCAACGACCCGAAGGAATGCGTGGCGCTGGTCGAGAAATATGCCAGCCATCCGGGCATCGTTGGCTTCATGGTGTCGTCGACGCGCTACAAGCCCGTCTATCACGACGACTACATGCCGCTTTATGCGGCCATCCAGGCGAGCGGCAAGCCACTGGGCTTCCATGCGGGCTTCCACTGGGGTGACCAGTCGATGCAGCAGTGCAACCGCTTCATCTCGATGCACTCCATCAGCTTCGTCTATTTCAACGTGCTGCACATCATCAACTGGATCGTCAACGGCCTGCCGGAGCGCTTCCCGAACCTGAAGGTCATCTGGATCGAGTCAGGCCTCGCCTGGGTGCCCTTCGTCATGCAGCGCCTCGACAGCGAATACATGATGCGGCCCTCAGAGGCGCCGCTGCTGAAGCGCAAGCCGTCCGAATATATCCAGGACATGTTCTTCACGAGCCAGCCGCTTGAGAAGTCGAACATGAAGCTGCTCGAAGCCACCATGGATGCCATGAAGGCCGAGACGCAGCTGCTCTTTGCCTCCGACTGGCCGCACTGGGACTTCGACCTGCCAAGCTCGATCACCTCGATCCCATTCCTCAACGAACAGGCGAAGCGCAACATCCTCGGCCTCAACGCAGCCAAGCTGTTCAATCTCGAAGTGCCTGAAGGCAAGCGTGGCAAGGCGCCCGCCGAGATGGTGCCAGCCAAGTGAGTGAAGAGGGGACCGACCTCAAGCCCGCACTGGCGCAGATTTCCGCCCTGGTGGAACGCGCCATGCGCGAGAACAGGCCTGACCTCGTGAGCAACGAAGATCTGGCAGCGCTGCTGCGCGATGCCTTGCGGCTCTACACCTTCAAGTCGGACAAGGCGGGAACCTATGTTCCGCCCTATCCCAGCGGCGCGGTGACAGCGACGGAAACAGTCGTTGCCGCCACCGGCATCATCCGCGCCGCCGACATGAATCTCTGGGACCTCGCCATGTGGTTCAACCGCGCGAGTTCCCCAATGATGGATAATCCGGGAGGACGTGACGGATGAGCTCGGTTCGCATCGGCAAGCTCGACGAAATCGAAGAAGGTGGCCACCGCATCGTGGCCATCGACAAGTTTGAAGTCGGCGTTTTTCGCCATAGCGGCAAGGTTGTCGCATGGGAAAATCGCTGCCCGCATGCGGACGGCCCGGTCTGTCAGGGAAAGATCTTCAATCGCGTCGAGGAAGTCATCGACGAGGCCAAGAAGCATGTAGCCCTGCGCTTCGGTGATGAGCGCCATATCGTGTGCCCATGGCATGGCTGGGAATTCAACCTCGACACGGGTCTGCATCCGGGCGACCCCTATATGAAGCTGAAGCGCGTCCCTGTTGAAGTGCGCGACGGCGAGATCTTCGTCGAGGTTCCGAACCGTCGTTGAAGTGCGATGGATTGCGGACGGGAAGGTCCGCGATCCATGGAAGGCGCATGGACCGCGCGCGTCCTCGCGCGCAACACTGGCGCGCGGAGGGCCAATCATGAAAAGTCTGATCGCAGGCGCCATCTTCCTTGGCCTATCGGTCAGCGCAGGGCTTGCCCAGAGCAACCCGCGCTATGTCCAGTTCCAGCCCAATGCCACAAAGGGTGCGCTCTATACGCCCGACAGCGGCCCGGCGCCATCGATCGCCTTCCTGACCATCCACCGCACGTCGAATTTCATGAGTCTGATCGCCACGCGCGAACTGGCCGCACGCGGCTTCATGGTGCTGGGGATGAACCCGCGCTCCGACAACAACGAGGCCATCGTCAATTTCGAGAATGTGGCCCTCGACATCAAGCAGGGGATCGATTTCCTGCGCAGGCAGCCGGGGATCCAGAAAGTCATCCTGATCGGCCATTCCGGTGGTGGCCCGGCCACGACCTTCTATCAGGCAACCGCCGAAAAGGGCGTGGCCTATTGCAACGCGCCCCAGAAGCTGACGCGCTGCTCGGAGCAATTCGCCAATCTGCCCAAGGCGGATGGCATGCTGCTGCTCGACGCCCATCCGGGCAACACGGTCAACACCATGCGCAGCCTCGACCCTTCCGTGATGGACGAGGCTGACCCGAGCAAGATCGATTCTTCGCTCGACCCCTTTGATCCGAAGAACGGCTTCAATCCCAACGGGCAGTCGACCTACAGCCCGGACTTCATGA
>CAISZN010000324.1 GCA_903889985.1 uncultured Hyphomicrobiales bacterium
CAAGCTCCGCTTCATCCGGCATTGGTGGCTCTGCTGCTGCGGCAAAGTCCTACGGACTGAGCGAAGGGCAGACGCGCGAAGAGGTCGATGCCAACGGCAACAAGCGCAAGGTCAGGACAATCGGCCCATCGCTTTGATCCGCCCGATCAGGGGGAGGATCTGCGCCAGTTCAGGCCCGTGATCGAGCCCTGTCAGGGCAAGGCGCAGCGGATGGAACAAGGCCTTGCCCTTGCGGCCTGTCCCTGTCTTGAGCGCAGTCGTCCATTCGCCAAATGTCTGCGTTGTCCAGGGCTCTTCAGGCAACAGAGTCTTTGCCGTGGCGAGGTAGTCCGCCTCGGTGATCACAGGTTCGATCTCGCCTTCGACGACGCGCCACCACGTCATCACGTCGAGGAACGCGGAGAGATTGCCTCGCACCGCATTCCAGAAAGCCTCGGCCTTGTAGCCGGCCATGTCATGGGCGGCGAGGCGATCGCGCACGCTTTCAAAATCAAGCTGATGGAGCGTGCGCGCCGACAGCGTGCGCAGCTCTGCCGGATCAAAGCGCGCCGCACCTTTCGATGTGTGCGAAATGTCGAACTGACCAAGCAGCTGTGTCAGCGAGCCAACCGGATGCACCGCATCTGACGAGCCCGTCAGGACTGAAAAAGCGCAGACCGCGAGCGACTCGATGCCGGCATCGCGCAGCGAACCGATGGAGAGCGCCCCAGTGCGCTTGGACAGCCCCTCGCCGGTGATATCGGTCAGCAGATTGTGATGGCCGAAAGCGGGCACATGTTCCGCATCGCTCAGCAGCTCGAAAAGCTGGATCTGCACGGCCGTATTGGTGACGTGATCCTCGCCGCGAATGACATGGGTGATGGCCAATTCAACGTCATCCACCACCGAGGGCAACGTATAGAGCCAGGTGCCATCCTCACGCACCAGAATGGGGTCCGACAGGGAAGCGCAGTCGATATGGCTCGGGCCCCGCACTAGGTCGTCCCAGCTGACGGTGCGATGGTCGAGCAGGAAGCGCCAGTGCGGCTTGCGACCCTGTGCGATCAGTTCCTGCCTCTCGGCTTCGGTGAGCTTCAGGGCTGCGCGATCATAGATCGGAGGCAATCCGCGTGCGGCCTGCCGCTTGCGACGACGGTCGAGTTCATCGGGCGTCTCGAAACAGGGATAGAGGCGCCCCATGGCCCGCAGCCGGTCGGCAGCGGCCTGATAATGGGCGAAGCGGTCCGACTGGCGGACGATGAGATCGGGCTCGATGCCGAGCCAGCTGAGATCCACTTCGATGGCCTGCGCAAATTCCAGCGTAGAGCGCTGCGCATCCGTGTCATCGAAGCGCAGCACGAAGCGACCCGCATGGCGGCGCGCGAAGAGATAGTTGAACAGCGCCGTTCGCGCATTGCCGACATGGATGCGGCCGGTCGGTGAGGGGGCGAAACGGACGGTGGTGGTGCGCATGCTTATGCCTGAGCCTTTGGCTGCCCGGACGGGGCGCCCTTTCTGACCCATGAGCGCGCAAATGTTAAGGGGTGCAAGGGGCGGTGGCTCCTTCGGACCGCGCGGCCCCTGCCGCGCAGCCCTTTTCCCACGCACCCCATGCGAGCCGGGAGGCTCGCGGCCCAAGGGCAGGCCCTTACTCGGCGGGCTGCGGCGTAACGAGCGTGGGCCGTGCCTTGGGCGTATAGGCCTTGTACATGACCAGGACGGCGAAGCCGCCGATGATCATGGGAATGGCATAGACGTCAAAGACCTGCTCCACCGGCCATTTCAGGTCGAACAGGAACCCCGCGATGATCGGCCCCAGCATGGCA
>CAISZN010000325.1 GCA_903889985.1 uncultured Hyphomicrobiales bacterium
CGCGTCCTGAAGCCTCAGGATACCGTGGCGCGAATTTCGAGTGACCAGTTTGCAATCATCATTGTCTCCGAGGTTGAGGCGGCCCCGATCACGACGCTCGCCGACACGATCCGCCGCACGCTTTCGACACCGGTTACCTTCGACAATCGTGAAATCGCGCTGACTGTCTCCGTCGGCATTGCCCTCTTCGATCCCCAGCAACATCCCAAGCCCGATGACATGCTGAAGGATGCAGAGATGGCGCTGGCCGCTGCCAAGCGTCTGGGTGGCAATCGCATCGAGGTCTTCCGTCCCAGCATGCGCTCGCGGCGCACCGACAGGCTTTCCATCGAGGCGGATCTGCGCCATGCCCTCGAACGCGATGAGATGAAGGTTTTCTACCAGCCCATCGTGCGGCTGGAGGATCGGACCATTGCGGGCTTCGAGGCCCTGCTGCGCTGGAACCATCCACGCCTCGGGCGTCTTGCGCCCGGCGATTTCATTCCGCTCGCCGAAGAGACAGGCCTGATCGTCGATCTCGGCGTCTTCGCCATGGAGCGGTCTGCCCGCGAGCTTGCCGCCTGGCAGCA
The DNA here is from genome assembly GCA_903889985.1 of uncultured Hyphomicrobiales bacterium. GTDB lineage: Bacteria > Pseudomonadota > Alphaproteobacteria > Rhizobiales > Beijerinckiaceae > Terripilifer. Next base: position 570 of record CAISZN010000325.1, read on the forward strand.
GGCTCTCGATGTGGAGCCGCCGATCTTCGTCAGCGTGAACGTCTCGTCCCGGCAGCTGTTGCGCCACGACCTGCTTGCTGATGTGAAGACCGTGCTGACGCGGTGTCCGGTCCGCCGCGGCACACTCAAGCTGGAACTTACCGAATCGCTCGTCATGGAGAATCCGGAATATGCCGCGCAGATGCTCAACCGCATCCGCGAACTCGGCGCCGGCCTCAGCCTCGATGATTTCGGCACCGGCTATTCCTCGCTTGCCTATCTGCAGCGCTTCCCCTTCGACACGATCAAGATCGACCGGTCTTTCGTGCACCAGAATGGCAAGGGTTCGCGCCCGGTGATCCTGCGCTCCATCGTTTCGCTGGCCCACGACCTCGGCATGGAAGTCGTTGCAGAAGGCGCGGAGACCGAAAGCGACGTGATCGAGCTGCATCAGCTCGGTTGCGAATTCGCGCAGGGCTATGCCTTCGGCCAGCCCATCACATCAGCAGAGGCGCGCAAGCTCATGGGAGCTGTGCCCGAGGCCGCTTGAAGTCGAGCGCTGGAACAGGGACTGGCTCAGGCGTGACCTGCGCCAGCCACGAGCATGGCCGGGTCAATGCCGATCTTGCGCAGGGCGCGGCCATATTTGGCGTCGAGGTCATCCCCGAAAATCAGCTCTTCATCTGCCGGGCAGGTGAGCCAGCCATTATGCTGCAGCTCCGTCTCGAGCTGGCCGGGTGACCATCCGGCATAGCCGAGCGCGAGCAAGGCACGGTCGGGCCCGGTGCCGCTGGCAATTGCCCGCAGGATATCCACGGTCGCCGTCAGGCAGACGCCGGCAGCGATAGGCAGCGTAGTATCCTCGATGTTGAAATCTTCCGAATGCAGGACAAAGCCCCGCTGGGTTTCAACCGGGCCGCCCTTCAGCACCTGGATGCCCGCCTGCTTGGGCAGGCGGATTGCCGCGTCCTCGTCGATCACGTCGAGTTGCACGAGCAGGTCGGGGAATTTGATCTTGCGGGCGCGCTGATTGATGATCAGCCCCATGGCGCCGTCCTTCGAATGGGCGCAGAGATAGATGACCGAGCGGGCGAAACGCTTGTCGGTCATTCCCGGCATGGCAACCAGGATCTGCCCGTCGAGAAAGCTGCTGTCGCTATCGCCTAGTTGGATCATGTCCGGACTCATGACCTGAATGCTACGCCTTCGATTGATCCGTGCCAAGGACGACAACACATCGTCACGGGAACGTGGATGGAATTCCAACCGGCGAGCGATTAGGAACGAATGATGACACGACAGCGCTCAGCCGCCTGCGGCCCGACCGGATGGGCAGTCCTTGCCCTCATGACTCTGGTTTTTTCGCCGCTTCAAGCATTTGCGCAGGACTTTGCCTCCCCCTGGAGCCGCGGTGAAGTCTCTTCAGCCCGCATGATTTCGGCAGGCGGCCTCTTTGAGGACCATGCCTACCGGGCAGGCATGGAGATCGAACTCAAGGGGATGGGCCACACCTACTGGCGAAATCCGGGAGATTCAGGCGTTCCACCTGTGATTTCCTTCGCCGGGTCGAGCAATCTTGCTGCTGCTGAACTGTTCTTCCCGGCACCAAAGCGCCTCAATGAGGCTGGTGGGGTTGTCTACGGCTACCGGAATCGCGCTGTCCTCCCTATCCGTGTCCTGCCAGCGGATCCGGCAAAGCCTGTCGAGCTCGCCTTTGACCTTCGCTATGCAGCTTGTGATCGAATCTGCGTGCCGGCCGAGGCCCGGGGCAGGCTGACTCTCTCTCCGACAGGTGAGGCTGGGCCCTATCGCGACGTCATCATGGCCGCCGGCGCCCGCGTGCCCCGGCCAGCGGGTCCGAAAGATCCCAAGGTCACCCTGTCTCGCCGGGATGCCCGCAACTGGCATCTGGCCGTCACGCCTCTGGGGCCGGATGCCGACCTGTTCGCAGAGGGCCCTGAGGGCTGGTATTTCGACACGAAGGCGTCCGGGGATGGGTTTGATCTGATTCTCGCCGAGCGGCCGGGGGACGCGGGGCCTGCAGTCTCCCTCACGCTCACTCTGACCGGAGGGAATTACGCTACCGAACAGAGCTTGAGTCTCGACGTAAGCGGCTCGGCACCCTAGATAGGGTTCGGTGAGACTTCGAGGTCCCCGAAGCGGAGGGAGTTCCTATGATCAAGGTTGGCGATCGCCTGCCCAGCGTAACGTTTACTGTGATGACGGCCGACGGCCCCAAGCCGGTGACGACCGATGAGGTCTTCAAGGGCAAGAAGGTTGTTCTTTTCGGCCTTCCCGGCGCCTTCACGCCGACCTGCCATCGCAACCACCTTCCCGGTTATCGCGACAATGCCGCGACCCTGAAGGCCAAGGGCGTCGACACCATCGCGGTGACGGCCGTCAACGACGTCTTCGTCATGGCCGCCTGGCGCGATGCGACCAACAGCGGCGATAGCGTCGAGTTCCTGGCCGATGGCAGCGCTGCCTTCGCCAAGGCGATCGGCCTGTCGCTCGACCTGACTGAGCGCGGTATGGGCGTGCGCACGAAGCGTTTCTCGGCTCTCGTCGAGGACGGTGTCGTGAAGACCCTCAATATCGAGGAAGGCCCGGGCACGCCTGAGTCTGGCGTCGAGAAGATGCTGACGCAGGTCTGAGCGAGTTCCCTTGCACTAATTGAAGTTACAATGGTTTCGAGGCCGGCAGAAATGCCGGCCTTTTCTATTTTGACTGTCACGCGCAAGTTATTCTTAAGCTTCAGTATCGGATTATATGGGCCAAGCCTTGGCTCAAATGTGCTGAGTCGAATAGATTGACGTTTCATTGTTGATGTCGATTACCCTCTCGCAGCGGATCCTTCCATGTTGGGCACTCAATCTGGCGGTTTGCTTGTCCTGTCACTCATAGTGCCGCTGTCTGCATTCGCACAGACATCGCCGCCCCCCAGCCCACTGGCGCCGCCAGCCCCCTTGCCCGCGACCCTGCCAGTGCTGGCGTCTCCTCCGGCCTCGATCCTGATTGCGCCGGCTGCGACCTCGATCGCCGCGGATGGGACAACAGCCGTAGTCGCTACCCTTCGCAAGGCCGATGGCACGCTCTACGACGGTCCACCAGTCAATGTGACCTTCGTTTCCGCTTGCGGCCTCGCGAATCTCTCGCATCTCGATGATGCGGTTCCCTCTGCTGGGGGCATTGCCGCTGCGACTTACCAGGCTAATGGTTGCAAGGGCCCGGACAGTATCACCGCCTCCCTCCCCGCTGCGCCTGGTCTGCATGCA
>CAISZN010000326.1 GCA_903889985.1 uncultured Hyphomicrobiales bacterium
ACCAGTAATAGTTGAAGATGATCGCACCGGCGATCTGGCCCGCGTTGACGCCCTTCAGCGCTGCCGTATTGCCGTTGAAGGCAACCGCATTGGTCTTCAGAGACTTCAGCCATGCACCCGCGACCCCCTCGCCCTTGAGTTCGACGAGCGCACTGATGATGGCCTGGAAGTCTGCGCCGCTCGGCGAGGCACCCCAGCGGCCCTTCCACCTGGCGTCGGCAAGGTCGAGCATCGATTTCGGTAGATCATCCGGCTTCAGCATCGACTTGTTGTAGGCGAACGCCGTTGTGCGCGCGGCAATGCCGATCCAATGGCCATCGGAAGGTCGATAGTTCTCCGGCACGAGCGCGAGCGTATCCGCGGGCAGGGGGGAGAGCAGTCCAGCGCGATTGACGAGCGAGATGCCGGGCGAGTTTTCAGTGAGGAAGACATCGGCCGGGGAATTGGCCCCTTCTTGCACGATCTGGTTGCCCAGCTCCATGTCGCCGCCGTTGCGCAGCGTCACCTTGATACCCGTCTCTTTGGTGAAGCCGGAGACCCACTCCTGCGTGAGCGTCACATGCTGCGCATTATAGACAAGGATCGGACCCGCATCCTGCGCGCGGGCCATGCACGTGGTGAAGGCAAGCGCGGCCGCACTGGCGGCCAGTCGCGCAATCAGGGAAAATTTCATTTGCGTCGCTCCAAGTAACGCAAAGCGTCATGGAGCGAGATCTACTCAAGTCGGGATGAATCGGTCAAACATTATGTTTTTGAAACTCTCTAAAGAGAGCAGATTGGAATCTTTCCAGTGAGAACAATGCCGCCCTGAGCGTCGATATTGTCGGAACAGTTTGGTATATTAACTACGAATATTGTCGGCCTGTCGCCAGTTTGCCCGCGTGTGGCGGGCTTCACTGCCCCTGGCCCTGCATGTAGATGGCCGTGATCTTCTCGACTGCGGGCTTTGGTGAAGCATAGATCTCCTTGACGAAGTCCAGCATCTGCTCGCCGCTCGACGGCGTCGAGCAATTGAGCGCCGCCTGCTTGCATTCGGCGAGATAGGCAGGGTCCTTGAACATTTCCGACATGCCCTTGCGCAGGATGGCGACCTTGGCGGGATCGACACCCGGAGGAGCAAGGGTGGGGCGGCCCATGGCCAGTCCGCTCTGGGCAATCTCCATGATGGCGCGCTTTTCAGGATCGCTCAGGAGGTCGAGGACATAGGGGGCGGGTATCTCCGGGTTGCGAGTCTTCCCGTAATAGACAAGGGCGCGGATCTTCTTCTCTTCGATCCAGTGAGGGAATTCAGCGGCGAGTGCCGACCAGAAGGGCGAGGCATTGCCATCATTTTCGCCCCGTTCCATCGCCAGAAATCCTTCCGTCTGCGACTTGTAGCCGGGAATGATCTTGACCTTGAAATCGAAAAGCGAAGACAGCACGCGGGCGAAGAAGGCCGGCGTCGATCCATTGCCGCTGGCGGAGAGAATGAGTTCCCGCTTCTTCGCATCCTCGAGGGTGAAGACGGGCACGGTATGCCAGACCACGAGCAGGGCGTTTTCCTGACTTGGGGTGCCAAGCCAATTGAATTTCACCGCGTCAAACTGCGCCTGCTTGTTGCCATAGAGCGGATCGAAGGCCAGCGTATTGTTGATCATGCCGATGGTGAGGCCGTCTTTCGGCGCCACGTTATAGAGCCAGTTCGTGGCCCGCATGCCGCCTGCACCGGCCATGTTCTGCACCACGATGGAGGGCTCGCCGGGGATGAAGCGCGGCAGGTTGCGAGCGATCAGGCGCGCGAAGGTATCGTAGCTGTTGCCCGCATCCGCCGAGACGACGAAGCTGATCTGCTTGCCCTTGTAGAAGTCTTCCGCTTGCACGCAGTCGGCGGCGCCCAGGCTGGCGGCGACAAGGAGCAAGGAACGGAAGATCGTGCGCGCGCGGCGGATCATGGCAAGCTCCTTCTGACACAGACCCGTGCTTCAGATCTGGGGAGACTTGATCATGGCGACAGGGATCACTCAAGCGGGCTGCAATTGAAATTTCCAGCAGTTACGAAAGAAATTGAAGGCAATTGCTCAGGCTGAAAGCAGGCCCTGGCTTATGGCCTGGCCAAGATCACGGGGGCTCAGGCCCCCGCGATCATGCCGATGGTTACTTCGGCGGGGTCGCCGCCTTGCGCAGGATATCCATCTGCTCGGCCGGGGCCGCGTAGATACGCTTCACGGCAGCTTCAACCTCTTCGCCGGTCTGGGGTACCACGTCGGACTTCTGGCGCTCGGCATCCTCGCGCAGTTCCGGATCGCTGAGCGTCTCCATGAAAGCCTTGCGCAGGGCTGCGAGCCGGTCTGCAGGAATGCCGGGCGGGGCGATGAAGGGACGGCTGAGTGCGCCCTGCTCGAAATAGACATCGAGCACCTTCTTCACCTGCGGATCCTTGGCAAAGCTGGTGATCAGCGGCGCGCCAAGCTTGGCAATGACCGGATTGGCAATCGCGTCTTCCTGCACCAGCACCTTCACGAAGCCGTCCGGCTTCAGGATGTCGGGATACTGCACCTTGGCCGATGACCAGAGCAGGCCGCAGATGCCATGAAGTTCCTTCTGCTGGATGGCCAGGCTGATCTCGTTGGAGCCCTTGTAGCCGGCAATGAGATTGAGCTTCACGCCCAGCAGGTTTTTCTCGACGATGGGGTAATCGACCAGCGAGCTTCCGGGGCCGGTGCCGCCGATGATGAGCTCCTTCTCGAACACCTGCCCATAGTCCTGGATGGGCGCATCGCGGCGCACGACGCACACGATGCTGTCCTGATTGGCATTGCCAATGAAGCTGAACTTGGTCGGGTCGAACTGGTCGAGGCTCTGGCCCGCCATCAGCGGGTCGAAGAGCGAGCCGGACAGGACTACGCCAATCGACGTCCCGTCCTTGGGGGCGACCGTATAGAGATTGCGCGCAGCGCCCAGGCTGCCGGCGCCGGGCATGTTCTGAACGATGATGTTCGGATTGCCTGGAATATGTTTTTGCAGATGGCGCGCGATGAGCCGCGCATAGATATCGACGCCGCCGCCGGCCGAAGAGCCCGCGATCACCGTGACATTCTTGCCCTTGTAGAAATTCGCCACCGCTTCCTGCGCCTGCAGGCTCTGGGTTGTAAGGGCTGCGAGCCCCAAGGCGGCGAGCACCAGACGTATCTTCATTGGACCTCCCCGATCAGCGGACATTTTCCCCGCTCGTCGGGCGCAACATAGCTGAGCCTTCGCGGAAGGCGATGGGCTTTTTGCCGCCCATGCCTCATCTGGCTCCCGCCAGTCGGATATGGCACCAAGGACGACAGATGATTCAAGCGGAACGCCATGAGCCAGCACGGACACGACCATCACGATCATGACCACGGCCACGACCATCATGGCCACGGGCACCAGCCACAAGGCCATGGAGGGGAACATGGTCGAGCGCGCGACCATGGCCATCACCACGACCATGGCCACGATCACGATCATGGCCACCATCACCACGTCCCCGACAGCTTCGGGCGCGCCTTTGCCATCGGCATTGCCCTGAACACGGGCTTCGTGGTGGCAGAGGTGCTGTTTGGGTTCCTCAGCAATTCGGTCGCGCTGCTCGCCGATGCCGGGCACAACTTCAGTGACGTGCTGGGCCTTGTGGTGGCCTGGACGGCAACTGTGCTCGCGCGGCGGCCGCCGACCAGCCGTTTCACCTATGGATTGAGGGGCTCCAGCATCCTCGCCGCCCTGTTCAATGCGGTTTTCCTGATGCTGGCCATCGGGGCGATTTCCTGGGAAGCAGTCCAGCGCCTGAAGGCACCCGAACCCGTCGCGGGCACCACGGTCATGGTGGTTGCGGCCGCCGGGGTCGTGGTGAACGGGCTGACGGCCTGGCTGTTTGCCAGCGGCAGCAAGGGCGACATCAATCTGCGTGGGGCATTTCTGCACATGCTCTCGGACGCCATCGTCTCGGCGGGCGTCATCGTGGCGGGTCTGGTGATCCTCATGACCGGGTGGCTCTGGCTCGATCCTGTCGTCAGCCTCGTCATCAATGCGGTGATCATCCTTGGAACCTGGGGGCTTTTGCGGGATTCCCTGCAGATGTCGGTGGCGGCCGTGCCGCCGGGGATCGACCCGCTCAAGGTGCGCCATTTCCTCGAGGCGCGGGCAGGGGTCTCTGCCATCCATGACCTGCATATCTGGCCCATGAGCACCACGGAAACGGCCTTGACCTGCCACCTGGTCATGCCCTCCGGCCATCCCGGGGATGCCTTCCTGCACGATCTCTGCAGGGAGCTGGCGGAACGGTTCAAGATCGGCCATCCGACCCTCCAGATCGAGGTGGATCCTGACATGGCCTGCGCACTGGCCCCTGATCACGTCGTCTGAATCATGCTACGCAAGGACGTCTGAGACGTTCCTTGCGGAGCCCTTCATGCTGCGTCACGCCCTCTGGGGCCTTGTGATTTTCGCCGCCCTTGGCGCCTGTGGCCTCACCGCAGCCGTCCTCATGGTCGCGAGCGGCCCCCCGCCCATGCCGCCGGAAAGCGACGTCTTCGGCTTTGCCAAAACCGGCAGCAAGCCTCCCCAACAGTTGCCACCCTTGCAGCAATATCGCGCCCGCGATGGCGAGGCGCTGTCCTACCGGTTTTATGAGGCCGCTTCAGAGCGCATTCTGATCTTCGTGCATGGCTCGTCCTATCACGGGGGCGGCTATCACGAGCTAGCCTCCCAGGTGGCTGCCTCGGGTGCCGCCCGGGTGGTGCTGCCAAACCTGCGCGGCCACTACCTCTCGGG